>CAZRPQ010000460.1:0-2360 GCA_964601725.1 uncultured Salinivenus sp.
ATGCAGCTCGAGCTGCCGAGTGGTGTGGACGTTGAGATCAAGGTGTGATGCCGGGTATTGATGCTAAACCGCTCGGCCGGGTTGCCGGAGTTGTGATGGCAGTTTTTGCGGGAGGATTGGTTCTTGTCGGCTGCAGCGGGACTGGATCCAAGAAAGAATCCTCATACGGGCGTCTCGTCGGGTCGTGGACGGTGGAACGTCTTGAAGTTGACGGCTTCAATCGCACAAATCGAATTGAAGAGCGCTACGAGTCGCTCACGTTTCGCTTTCGAGACAACTCCGAGGATCGTACCTACGAGGTCACTGGAAACGTCTCGTCCGACAGCACGCGACTGATGCTTCAAGGCCAAGTTGATCTGCTGAGCAGCCGTGTTCTTCGGATGCTCGGAGGGTTTCCGAGGCCAATTACGTGGACGTTCGAGTTCGAAACGAGCAATAGTGTTTTCATGGAGATTCCCGATGACCGTCTTTCAGGTTCTGGGGCCTTCTTGAGAGATGTTCTTCCCGCCACGACCTGGGGAGACACGCCAGATGTTTCCCTGCGGCTTGCCCGTGAAAACTGATCCGCACATGTACCATCCTTAAAATCGTCAAGGCTATGAGTAGTGGACTGATCGGAAAAAAAGTCGGAATGACGAGCGTCTTTGACGACGAGGGCAACAACGTGGCCTGTACGGTCGTGGAGGCGGGGCCCAACGTCGTGACGCAGGTAAAATCGGAAGATCCCGATGGTTACGACGCGGTGCAGCTTGGCTTCGAGAACAAGAAGGAGAAGCACACCACGGAGGCCATGCGAGGACACTTTGCGAAGGCGGGATGCCCGCCGAAGCGAGTGCTTTCTGAATTCCGCGACTTCGGCGAAGACCTTGATCTCGGCGACGTAGTGCGGGTGGAGGACCTTTTCCACGAGAGCGAGCGAATCGACGTGGTCGGCGTGTCGAAGGGAAAAGGCTTCCAGGGCGTCGTGAAGCGTCACGGGTTCAGTGGGGTGGGAATGACGACGCACGGCCAGTCCGATCGGGAGCGGCACCCGGGCTCCATTGGGGCCTCGGCCGATCCCTCGCGGGTATTTAAGGGCATGAAGATGGCGGGACGCACGGGCGGGGAGCGCACCAAGATTCAAAATCTCCGTGTGGTCCGCATTCTTGAAGACCAGAATGCGATCCTGATAGAAGGGTCTGTCCCGGGCCCGGAGAACGGGTACGTAGAGCTCCACAAGAAGACCGGCGAGGGCCACTGACCTTGGATTTGCTCCGACTGCATCGAACGACTGCGAACTGTTGACGCCACGAACTTATGGACGTTGCCATCTATCAGGAAGACGGGGTTGAGTCGGGGGAGACAGCCGACCTCGACCCGACGGTCTTCGACATCGAGCCGAATGATCACATCATTTGGCTGGACGTGAAGCGGATTCAGGCCCACGAGCGTCAGGGCACCAGCAAAACCAAAGAACGAAACGAGGTGCGGGGTTCGGGGCGCAAGCTGTACCGCCAAAAGGGCACCGGAAACGCCCGGGTCGGGGACGCGCAGTCTCCCATTCGCCGGGGCGGTGGCCGTGCGCACGGGGCCCGTCCGCGCGACTACTCGCACGACCTGAACCAGAAAGAGAAGCGGCTGGCCCGGCGCTCAGCCCTGTCCTACAAGGCAGCGAACGACAACATTCGGGTCCTCGAAGACTTCTCGATGGGCCGCCCGGACACGCGAGCGCTGACGGATCTCTTCGAGTTTCTAGAGGTGGAGGGACAGGACATTCTGTTCGCCACAGCCGAGGTGGAGCGCGAGATTTACCTCAGTGCTCAGAACCTCTCGAACGTGAACGTGCAGGAGGTCAACAGCATCAACACCGTCGACATCCTCGACGCCGACATCGTCCTTCTCCAGGAGGGAGCCCTCGACTGGATCACGGAGGTCCTCACGACGGCCCCGACGGTTGACCTGACGGCGGCCTGAGACGCGTCCCGAGATTTCCGAGAACCTGTTGCTCCTTCCCAAAGAGCAGTGTTTGATCCATGAGCAAACGCGTACTGATTCGCCCCTACGTCACCGAGAAGACCACCCAGCAGATGGAGGAGGGCAAATACTCCTTCATGTGTGGACTCGACGCCACGAAGCCCGAAATCCGGAAGGCCGTGGAGGAGCGGTATCCCGGGGTGGAGGTAGACGACGTTCGCACCCAAATCGTCCCGGGCAAGCGCCGCCGTCAGTTCCGAGACGGCAACATGATTGAGGGACGGACCTCGGGCTTTAAAAAAGCCATCGTAGCCCTCAATCCAGAAGGAGAGCAGATCGACTTCTTCGAAGGCATTTAGCTCGATCTGTGCCGAGTTCCGAAGCATTCCCTTGAACGTGCCGACGAC
>CAZRPQ010000461.1:0-2352 GCA_964601725.1 uncultured Salinivenus sp.
GCGGGGTGCGGAGAGCCGCAGGAGTCGTCCGATCTGGGAAGCTGGACCCTGGACACGGAGTCGTTGACGCTGACGGAGGAGATGAAAACGAGCGGAACCGAGAACTACTTTTTTGGCGACATTGGGAATCTCGCCGTCACGCCGGACGGCCGACTGATCGTGGCCGACACGGACGCACAGCACCTCAAGGTGCTCCGCCCCGACGGCACGCTGATCGATTCTGTGGGCCGGGCGGGACAGGGGCCGGGCGAGTTCCAGTCTGTGGGATCCGTGCAGGTTGGTCCCAACGATTCCCTGTACGTGGGCGATTCCCGGGCAAATCGGCTTTCGATATTCGCTCCGGGCTCGCCCTACGGGTTCGACCGGGTCCTGTCGTCGAATGAGAGCGGCGTCTCCCAGTACCTCCCTCTCGGAAATCAGTATGCCGGGATGGTGGGGGGCGGCTTCGATCCGAGGAGCGACGAGCGGCCTCCTCCCAACGTGTGGCGCATGGTGGGCCCTGATGGGACGGTGGGGGACACGCTCTTCACGGCTCGCCGCCGCTACAGGATGATGGGGAAAGTGAACGGCGGCCTTGTGGTTGGGACGGTCCCCTACACGCGCCGGACGATCGTGACGAATGGCCCGGACAATCGCATTTATTACGCGTGGACCGATAGCCTGCACATCAAGGCGTTGACCCCTGAGGGCGGCTCGGAGGTGATGGCATCAATCCCGGCGCCGCCGGTGCCGATACGCAGTGCGGAGCGCGATACGGCCCTGGCCCAATTTGACGGCAGCGGGCTGCGCTCCAAAATGTCGTCGGCCATGCCGGACATAAAGCCCGCCCTCACCGGAATGCTCGTCGCCGACGACGGTCGAATCTGGGTCGAGCGGCCCACGCAGGAAGTCAATCCGGACTCGACGACGTGGTGGCGTCTGCTCCCGGAGGAGGAGACGATTCAGGAGGTACGGGTGCCGGCGGCGGTGTCTCTGCAGGAGGTGCAGGACGGGAAGGCGTACGGGGTGACCAAGACGGAACTGGGGGCGCCGGCGGTGGTGCGGTACCGCCTCAAAACGATTCCTTGACCCAAACAGACGTGCGTAATGGCTGACTCCCTGTCTCGATTGTTGATCGCGCTGTTGCTCTGCGGGCTCCTCGTTGGCTGCGGGGCCGAGCCGCCGCCGGAGCTTGGCGACTGGAGCTTGCATCAGAACGAGATGACGCTGACTGAGGACCTGCGCGTGAGCGAGACGGAGGCGTTCTACTTCGGCGGCCTCGCGGATGTGGCGGTGCGGGCGGACGGACAGATCGCGGTGGCCGACGACAAGACAAACGACGTGAAGGTGCTGACGCCCGAGGGCTCGCTCGCCCATCGCCTCGGCCAGCAGGGCCAGGGACCGGGCGAGTTTCAGCGGATGGGCGTGGTGCAGTGGGCCCGGGGCGACTCCCTGTTCGCGTACGATCTGGCGGCGTCGCGGCTCACGGTCTTCGCCCCCGTATCCCCGCACGCGCGTGCCCGAACCGTCTCCGTGTCGCGAGAGGACGGGTTTCCGACGCGGGTGTACGTCACGGAGCCCCGGCTCGTCGTAGAGATCAGCCGCCGCGTGCCCCCATCCGACGGCACCCCGCGCTACCGACGGGTGCGATCGCTGAGCGAGGACGGCGTCCCGGGCGACACGCTGTTTACCGCCCGACGTGAGGAGAGCGTCGTCATCCGCAACAACGGCGTCTTTCAGTTTCGGCCCCTCCCCTTCGCCCGCGAGTCCCGAATCGCCTTCGGCCCGGACGGTCGCCTGTACGCCGGGTACGAGGACAGCCTCCATGTGGTGGCCCACGCGTGGACCGGCGGCTCGACCGTGATCGCCGACGTGCCCGCTCCGTCGGTGCGGCTTTCTGAAGCGGACCGCGACTCGGCCCTCGCCAAGATTGGCAACAGCCAGATGCGCCAGGCTGTCGCCACGGCCCTCCCCGACACGAAGCCCGCTTTCACCGACCTCGTGGTGGCCGACGACGGGCAGCTCTGGGTGCGGCGCCCGCCGGAGACTCCAACTGCCGAGATGACGGCGTGGTGGGTACTGGCGCCCGAGACGAAAACCATTCGGACCGTTCAGCTGCCACGTGAGGTGGGCATCGAGGCCGTGCGAAAGGGCAAGGCCTACGGCACGACCACGACGGATGTGGGAGCCCCCGCGCTGGTGCGCTATCAAATTGAGACGGACTCCTGATCCGCTCTCCTCTCGGCCACTCGAACGCCCTCGCTCCTCTCCTGCCGCAGTTTCCGACGCTTGTCCGTGCCTGATCGCCCCGAGGATTCGTCCTGGTTCCAGCGCTGGGTGGCCCGGCCCACGCCCGTCCTGGCGTGGGCGGTG
>CAZRPQ010000462.1:0-2349 GCA_964601725.1 uncultured Salinivenus sp.
GCTAGCATTCAGTGCCCATGACCGTTCAGACCGACCGAAAGTACATCTACAAATTCGGGGACGGATACGCGGAGGGGAGCCGGGACCAGACCGATCTGCTTGGGGGCAAGGGGGCCAACCTCAACGAAATGAGTAGCATCGGGCTTCCGGTGCCGCCCGGCTACACCATCACCACCGAGGCGTGCCACTACTTCGTGGATCACGACGGGGAGTGGCCCAGCGGGATGGAGGAACAGGTACTTTCCGGCATCCAGCACATTGAGGAGGCGATGGACCGGCGCTTCGGCGATCCGGACACCCCGCTTCTCGTCTCCGTCCGCAGCGGCGCCGCCACGTCGATGCCGGGCATGATGGACTCGGTGCTCAACCTTGGCCTCAACGACGAGGTGGCCGAGGGCTTCGCCCGCCGAATGGGCAACGAGCGCCTCGCCTACGACGCGTATCGCCGGTTCATCGACATGTTTGGCGACGTGGTGGTGGGCATCGACCGCACCCGCTTCGAGAACGCCATTTCGAGGATGAAGGAGAGACGAGGGGTGGAAAACGACGTCGATCTTTCGGCCTCGGACTTGCGGGAGCTGGTGGACCGATACAAGGCCATCTACCGCAAGGAAACGGGCCGTATGTTTCCCGACGATCCGTACGAGCAACTCGAATTCGCCATCAACGCGGTCTTCGGCTCGTGGACGAACGAGCGCGCCATCCGCTACCGAGAGATCAACGATATCACCGGCCTCCGGGGCACGGCCGTGACGGTGCAGACGATGGTGTTCGGCAACAGGGGCGAGAACAGCGGGACCGGCGTCGCCTTCACGCGCGACCCGGGCACCGGCGAGGACACGCTATACGGCGAGTTTCTGCCCAACGCGCAGGGCGAAGACGTAGTGGCCGGCATCCGCACGCCCCGCGACATCGAGGAGATGAAGCGGCTCATGCCGGAGATCTACGAGGAGCTCCAGGAGGTGCGAACACGGCTCGAAGAGCACTACGGCGACATGCAGGACCTGGAGTTCACCGTCGAGGAAGGGACGCTCTATATCCTGCAGACGCGAGACGGCAAGCGTACTGGGCCGGCCGCCCTCAAGATTGCCGTCGGCATGGTGGACGACGACCTCGTGGATGAGGCCCACGCCGTGAAGAATCTGGTGGAGCCGGACCATCTGGAGCAGCTCCTCCATCCCCAGTTTGCCGCCGACGCCGACTACGCAGACGACGTGATGGGCGAAGGGCTGCCGGCCTCCCCCGGCGCGGCCGTCGGGCGCGCTGTGTTTACCGCCGAGGACGCGGAGGCGCGGAACGAGGACGGGGAGGATGTCATCCTCGTCCGCATCGAAACGAGTCCCGAGGACGTGGGCGGCATGGACGCGGCGGAGGGCATTTTGACGTCCCGCGGCGGGATGACTTCGCACGCCGCGGTCGTGGCGCGGGGCTGGGGCAAGCCCTGCGTGGCCGGCTGCGACGACATCGTGGTCAACTACGACCGAAAGTCGTTCACCAACGGGCGGGTCACCGTCGAGGAAGGCGACTGGATCTCGATCAACGGCTCGACCGGCGAGGTCGTCGTCGGCAAGCAGCCCCTCGTCGATCCGGAGCTGAGCGGCGAGTTTGAGCGCTTCATGACGTGGGTCGACGAGTTCCGCGAGATGGGCGTGCGGGCCAACGCCGACACGGGCCCCGACGCCGAGAAGGCCCTCGAGTTTGGCGCGGCCGGCATCGGGCTCTGCCGCACCGAGCACATGTTCTTCGGCGACGAGCGCATTGCCAACATGCAGCGACTGATTCTGACCGAACGCGATGACGTGCGCGCAGAGGCGCTGGACGCCCTGCGCCCGCACCAGCGGGCGGACTTCCGGGCCATCTTCCGGGCCATGGACGGACATCCGGTCACAGTCCGCCTCCTGGACCCGCCCCTCCACGAGTTCCTCCCCACCGACCCGAACGAGCAGGCGGCATTGGCCGATCGCCTCGACCTCCCCGCGGAGATGATCGCGGAAAAGGTGGAGGTCCTGGACGAAGTCAACCCGATGCTCGGGCACCGCGGCTGTCGGGTCGGGGTGACCCTTCCGGAAATCACGGAGATGCAGGCCCGGGCGATTTTCGAGGCGGCCCTCGACGTGCAGGCCGACGGGATCGACGTACGGCCGGAGGTGATGGTGCCCCTCGTAGCCACCGAGGACGAATTCACCAACCAGAAGGCCGTGATCGACGAGGCGGCCGACGCGGTGTTCGAGGCCCGCGGCGCGACGGTCGACTACCAGGTGGGCACCATGATCGAGATGCCCCGGGCGGCCCTCCAGGCCGACAAGATCGCTGAGACGGCCGACTTCTTCTCCTTCGGCACCAACGACC
>CAZRPQ010000463.1:0-2343 GCA_964601725.1 uncultured Salinivenus sp.
GCGATCGAGCGGGAATAGTTGACGGCCTCCCGGTTTGGCAGGGCGAACGGATGTGAGCCCCTGACGCAGGAGGGGAGGACAGGAACCAGCCTCCGCCTACGCGTCCGTTTGGACGCTACACCGCGCGGGACCCTGAACGGCGTGGGCGTGCAGCTTCGGTCCGCCGCCGTTGAGGGTGCCCACGATGCGCTCGGGCGTCTGCTCGCCCTCGAAATCGAACGCGTCGTCGAGAGCTGCTCGTGTGCCGGCAAGGCTCAGCGTGGCGGAGTAGGAGGGGGGGAGGTGGGCCCGCATGGGGGCGCCGACCGCCGTCAAAAACGTGTCGTGCGCGGGAGCGCCCTGGAACGTGAGGGCCCCTCCTCGGACCTGCGCCTCGCACGGACCCTCGAGATTTCGGAGCGTGAGGGGCGCGCCGTGTACAGTCAGGTCCGCAGGCCCGTGGAGATCGTTGAGCGTGGTGGGAGCCGATGTCGCACGGAGAGTCGTTGACCTCCCCGTAATCTGTTCGAGCGTCACCTCGCCGGCCGACCACTGAAGGTCGAGGAGCGATCCGGAGCACTCCCGAACGGTCAACGTTCCCCCGCTCCCCTGAACGTCGAGGGAGCCGTCCAGCTGTTCGGTGTGGACCGCCCCGCCCATCACCGTGAACTCCAGGGCCCCCGTGAGCCCGGACGCATCAATCGTGCCGCCGGGCGTCTGGGCCGTTACGTCCATGGCGGGAGGAAGGTGGATGTCAAGATGGACGGCAGTGCGATGGGTCTGCCGCCACCGCCAGTCCTCGGCGCTGGCCGTAAGACGATCCCCGAAGACATGAAGACGGTCCCGGGCCTGATGCGTGGAAATCCCCCTCCGGTTAAAAATCTCGCGGGCGGACTCAGGATCGGCGTCGGGCACGAATCCGCGGACGCGGACGTGATCGCCCTCGGCGTGGGGGCGGAGTCGGACGTGAGCCCCGGGCACGGTGAGTTCGAGAACCCCGTAGGCGTCGGCCTCGAACGCCGCGTCCATGGTGGCCTCATCTAGGGAGGGGGAGGGAGACATAGGCGGACTTTCAGGAACGGTATCGAGTACAGAATCTACCGGTCTCCCCCCCAACTGTTCACGGTGTCATGACGCCCCTGTCCCCCTCGTTCTTCAATCGACCCACCGTTCAGGTTGCACAGGACCTGCTCGGGGGGCGCCTCGTCCACGAGCACCGGGACGCGGGGCGGCTCGAGGGCCGTATTGTGGAGACGGAGGCGTATACCGAAGACGACCCGGCGTGCCACGCCTCGCACCTTTCCAAGGATCCCGAGACCGGGGTCGTGTCGGGACAGGGACGAGGCCGGGATTTGTTTGCGCCTCCGGGGACGGCCTACGTCTACCTCATCTATGGCGTCCACTGGCTCCTCAATGTCGTGACCGAGCCGGAGGGCACGGCCGGTGCCGTCCTGATCCGGGCCGTCGAGCCCGTCTCCGGCGTCGACTTCATGCACGAGAAGCGGGGCGTCCAGCGCGGAGTGGACCTCACGAACGGCCCTGGCAAGCTCACCGAGGCCTTCGACGTGGCGGGGGACGCGCACAAATCCCCCTTGACCGAGCCCCCGCTGTACCTCGCCGACGGGCAGGACGTCGCGGCGCACGAGGTCGCCTGCTCGTCGCGCATCGGCATCTCGAAGGGCGTGGAGCGGCCGTGGCGGTGGTACGTGGCCGAGAATCAATTTGTATCCAGAGGATCTCCCAGCGATCAGCAGTGACTACTGCGTATTTCGTAGTGCGTATTGCGTAAGACGACTACCAGAGCGAATACGCAATACGAAATCCGCAATACGAAGGGCGCCCCGGAATCCTCACCGCGCTCAGCCGTACACACCACAGATCCCTTGACGAAAGCTGTTCCATCGTCTCGACTTCACGCCATGGAGACGACCCAAGAGCAAACAACCTACGAACAGGAGCGCAATAAGCCCCTGCCCAGTTTAAATCACGGCCAGATTCAGTTTCTCATTTCGGGGGCTCTGCTCCCGTACCACGCCGAATTTACCATTGCCAGCGAGCTTTCGCTTGAGCTTGGAAACCTGCGGGTGACCCCGGATCTCTGCGTCTATCCGAAGCTTGACGTGGACTATCAACGGGATGTGATTCGAATGAAGGAGCCTCCCCTCATCGCCGTCGAGATCCTGAGTCCTACACAGAGGCAGCAGGACATCATGGATCGGATCAACGACATGCTCGATGCGGGCGTCGAGTCGTGCTGGCTCGTGCAGCCCGCGACCGAGTCGATCACTATTTTTACCAGCAACGCGAAGCCGACCACCGTCTCCACCGGCACGCTCCACGATCCGGTTACGGACATCGAAATCG
>CAZRPQ010000464.1:0-2338 GCA_964601725.1 uncultured Salinivenus sp.
TGGATCGTACTCCTGCTGGCGACCGGCCACCGGATCGTAGCTCGCGTGATACTGAAATGCCCCTCCAAGCCCAAGGACGACGGACTCGGTTACGGGAAGGGCCCACGTCACCCCCGTTCCGGCGCCCAATCCCTGACCGAAACTAGACACGCGAAACCGATAAAAATTCTGACTCAACAGCGTGGCCGTGGTAAATTCCCTTTGGCTGAGCTCTTCCTTCCCGGTCGGCGCGTTGACGTTCGCGTTGAGAATTACACTCCCCTCGCCCACCGGCCGTGCGTAGCTGAGGGCCGCCTGGACATCTGTAAGTCCAGAGAGGGTCTGAACGTTGTCCCCACCAGCAGAGGCCCCGCTTCCCCGGATGCTCACTTGCCAGCGGTCCCGAAACGGAATCACCACCTCAAGCGGAACGCTCCATTGTGTGAGGGTCCGCCCCTCGTCCTCGAATCGCTGGTAGGTCGGCTGAACGGTGATGCGAATGGGGCGCTCCTCGCTGGTGAGCGTGTTGGCCACGCTGCCGGGCTCAACTTGCGCCTCCACAGGGACCGCGCCCCCGCCAACCGCAATCCCCCAGAAAACGCACCAGCAGGCCACGATCAGTCTCCAGTCAGAAATCGAATCGAGTCGCAAGCTGCACATGACCGGGCAATAAGCTATTGAGGACAAGGGGCTCTACTCTGCAAGGCGTATCGCGGACCGGAGGGACTTTCGGGAGGAGGGGGTCAACGGGAACGCTGGGCTGAGAAATTTCCGATAGGCATGCTTTCCTGTACGGAGGCCGGCAGTTCCATTCCGCCACCGGGAGACAACCCCTGCCAGAACAGACTCGCACCTACGCGAAAGCGAAGAAAGCGGCTTGGCCAGGGGCATCGGAAATGGTTCCTTCTACGAGGAGCGGCGGTGAAGAATGACTGGGGAGCACATGCGGGTCTTCAGCCCCAACGCTTTCTAGCGGACGACGGTCATCTTCCGGACCTTCGTTTTTTCGTCAAGTCGCAGCCGATAGAAGTACACCCCGCTCGGAAGCTCTGCCCCACCCCGCCACCGGACGCGATGAAAACCGGCCCGCTTCTGCTCCTCGACCAGCACTCCTACGCGGCGCCCCAGCGCGTCGTACACCTCGAGGCGCACGTGCTGGGTCTCCGGTAGAGCGTACTCGATCGTCGTCCCCGCCCGAACCGGATTCGGGTAGTTCGGCAGGAGCTTTCCCTCTTCGGGCGTGATCTCCCGGCGCTTCTCCTCCACGAACGAACGGCTCCCCACGAGCAGCCGGAACCGCATCTTTTCCGACCGGGGCACGACCCCCACCTCGGGGCGCTCCCGAAGGTCGTGCGACCGCCCGGTGGCCCGCTCGACGAGCAGGATCTCCTGCCCGGCGAACGCCTCGACCCCGGAGGCCCGCAGCGTCACGGCCGTATCCGGTGCCGCTTGCAGGACGAGATCGAAGCTCTGCCCCTCCCCGCCGGACCCTTGGTATTCGGCCGCCAGCGCGTGGCGACGCGTCTCCGTCTTCTCCATCAGCCGTAGGACGGCTTCCCCAAAATACCCCGGCGGTCCATATAGGTCGAACCGATCGAGGCCCTCCTTCGCTCCTGATCGGACACCTACCTCTACCGAAGAAACCGGTGTCTTATCTTGCATGACCGACAGAGTGAGAGCCTGCTTCTTGCCTCCGGATTTCTCTGCGCCGGTCGTGTCTGGCTCGGCCTGCGCAGAGACATCCTCGGGTACGGAGAAGGGCACCGTTAGCTCGCTCACCTGGTCGTCCATGAAGTAGTAGGCCACCCCCTCCTTGGCCGACCGGAAGGTCTCGGCCTCCTCCCAGCGCCCCTCCGCCCATCGCCAGAGCGACTGGCTTGTGCCGGTCGCCTCCTGTACCGCACTCCAGGGGACGTCCACTTCCAGCGGGTTGGACACGATGTTCCATCCGTTCTGCACAGCAAGGCGGACGGTGCCGTCCTCCCCCAGCGGGCTCGTCTGGACGGTTCGGTCGACCTGCCAGGACTGGGTGGCGATCAACCAAAAGCCCTTCCCTGCCCCGAACCCGCAGTCGTCGTTGCACTCGCTGCGGCTGTTGGGGTTTGAGCCGGTGGCCCCCTCCTCCCGAAAGCCCCGCCAGAACCCGGAAATGGTCGCACCGAGGGGTTGCTCTACCCGACCTGGCAGTGCCACGAGGCGGTAGTTCTCTGTGCGGCGGGCCCCGAAGGTTCGGGCCACCGATACCTGGACCTGAGCAGGACGCAGCGTAATCCCTGCCGAAGCCTCGGCGATCGCCCCGTTGTCGTCTGTCACCGTAAGGGTAGCCGTGTAACTGCCCGCATCGTCGTAGCTGTGGGTG
>CAZRPQ010000465.1:0-2333 GCA_964601725.1 uncultured Salinivenus sp.
CTCTTCTTCATCGTCGGCTGTCCCCGCTCCGGCACCACCCTGCTACGGCGCATGCTCGACGCCCATCCGGACGTGGCCGTCGCGCCGGAGACGTTCTTCATGCGCCACTTCTGGGAGCAGCGGGACGCCTACGGCGACCTGTCCCACGACGCGGTGCTCGACCAGCTCGTCGACGACCTGGCGGCAACGCCCGCCTTCGAGGAACTAGGTCTTGAGGAGGATGCGTTCCGCGCCGCCGTCCACCGCGCCCCTCGCCGGTGGAAAACCGTCTTTCGGGTCCTTCTCCAACAGTTTGCCGAGCGTCGGGACGCGAGGTTCGTGGGGGAGAAGACGCCGAATCACGTGCTCTCCATCCCAACCCTCCACCGCTGGTTTCCGGAGGCACGCTTCGTGCATCTGGTCCGCGACCCGCGGGCCGTCTCCAACTCGTGGCGCACCGTGCCGTGGTCGTCGGAGTACCGGTGGCGGGACGCGGAGGTGTGGGTCGAGTTCGTCGAGGCGGGGCGCAAAGCGGAGGCCTCCGGGGCGCCCGTGACGTCGATACACTTCGAGGCGCTCGTGCGGTCGCCGGAGGCGGAGCTGCGCGCCGTCTGCGAGGGCCTCGATCTGCCGTATGACGACCGAATGCTCGCCTTCCACGAGCAAGAACCGGCGACGGTCGACGTGGAGCGCGAGCCGTGGAAAGAGCGGGCCACGGACCCGGTCGATCCGACCGTCGCCGATCGCTGGCGGGACGAACTTTCAAAAAGTGCGCAGGCGCAAGTCGAAGCCGTGGCGGGAGCGGAAATGAAGCGCTGGGGGTATGCGGTCGAGATCGCAGCGGGGCGCCGACGAGCCGCCGCACTTCGTAGGCTCGGAGAACGCTTGATCTGGAAACTCGGATTGGTGCTGGATGACCTGCGGGGGAGCGACGAGGCGTCTGAGCCTCCCTCGTCGGAGCAGGGGAGCGCGTTCACGGTCGGCTTTCTTCACGTCGGCCATTCGCAGCATGGGGTCCGGCGCTACGGCCGTGTCCTGGCGGACGGGGCTCGGGCGCACCTCGGCAATCTACGCGTGCACGAGGCCAGCATCGAGTGGGAAGCAAGTCCGAAGCGAGACACGGAGCAGCTCCGAGAGGCGGTCCGGACCCTTGGGGGGGCGGACGTGGTGCACGTGCAGTACGAGGTGCGGAGCTGGGGAGAATCGGTCCGGGCGCTCGTCAATGTGTTCCGGTTCGTCGCGCTGTGCGACGCCGAGGTCGTCGTGACCGTGCACGACGTGCGCGACGGGTATGGGCCGTGGGCGATTTTGCGGCGGCTGCTGGAGCAGTCGAGATTTTTTTCTGACAACTCCGGAACGCGAGCAGGGACGGGAGGGGAAGACGGGCTGAGCGCGGACGGAGAGTGGGGGCGGTTCCTCAGGGACGCGGCGTGGAAGGGCCTCCGGTCCGTCGTACAGGAGGTGTGCATTGCCCTGGCCACGCTCCGGCTCACGCAGCGGGCCGCTCATACGCTCGTCTGTACCTCGGAGGAGGCCCGGCGCCTCGGTGGGCTCGTCGAGGAGGATCGGTTGACGGTGATTCCGCACTTCGTCGAGGAGCGCCCCCGGTCCGTCGATCCCGGCGAGGCGAAGGAGCACCTCGATCTTGAAGGAGCGCGGGTGGTGGGCATGCTCGGATTTATCAACCGGCAGAAGGGCTACGACCTCGTCGTCGAGGCCCTCCCTCACCTGCCGGATGACGTCGTAGCGCTGTTTATCGGGCGGCCGGGCCTGGAGAGTGAGGATTATGTGGAGGATCTTCGTGCCCGCGCCGCCGATCTCGGAGTGGCCCCCCGACTCCGGGTGACGGGCTACGTGCCGGAGGAGGGCCTCGACCGCTACCTCGCCGCCACCGACCTCGCTCTCTGCCCCTTTCGGGAGGCGTCGGCGTCGGGGTCCCTATCGACGTGGATCGCGGCGGAGCGGCCCCTCCTCGGGTCCGACCTCCCGCTGTTCGCCGAGTACAACGAGCGCGTGCCCGAGGCAATCGCTACCTTCCAGCCGTACACTCCAGAACGGTTGGCTGCACGCGCAAAGGAGGTTCTCGGGCGTCCCAAAGAGGAGGTTCAGTCCCGCCTCCGCGCGCTGCGCGAGTCCCTGTCTGTGCCGGAAATCGTCGCCCAGCACCGGGAGGTCTACCGCCAGGCTTCGGAGGAGGCGTCCGACTGAACACGCGTTCCAGACCTCGGGCGAACAAGAAAAGGGGGCGTATGTAGCGTACCTTCTGCGGCCAGTCTCGTAATTTCGCACCCGCTCACCCGTGGCTTCGTCGAGCGACTCCGAAGGCACCATTCTTTGGGACCGGCTCCGGACCC
>CAZRPQ010000466.1:0-2332 GCA_964601725.1 uncultured Salinivenus sp.
TCCCGGAAGTCCGGGTCGCCGAAATCGAACGACGACTGCCGGTACGGCTCCACGAGGAGCGACCCGTACTGGTCGAAGAAGCGGCGCAGATCGGCCTGCGTGTCCGCCGGCAGGTCCTCGTGGAGGATGTCAAGCGTGTAGAGCAGCCGGGTGAGTTCGTCCTCGTCGTCGGCCGCACGGGCGCGGTAGAGGCGCAGCATGTCGTCGCGGAACTGCTGCGGGAAGGTCTTCACGCAGCCAAAGTCAATCACGCCGAGCCGGCCGTCCTCGCGGAAGAGGAAGTTGCCGGGGTGGGTGTCGGCGTGGAGCGTGCGGGCGTTGCTGGCCACCTGCTCGTGGAGGAAGTCCCAGAGACGCTGGCCGAAGTGGTCGCGCCGATCCTGGTCCGGATTGGTGCTCAGGAACGCATCAAGGTGCCGACCCTCCACGTAGGTCATCGTGAGGACCGTCTCGGACGTCCGCTCGGGGAGCGGACGGGGAATGACGAGCTGGTCCCCGTGGTACTGCTCGGCAAAGTGATCGATGTTCTCCGCCTCGTTGAGGTAGTCCGTCTCCTCTTGCAAGCGGGCCTTCACCTCCTCGAAGTGGTCGTCGAGGTCCTCGCCCTGAACCAGGCGCTCGAACAGCGTTCGGGCCACGGCGAGGTCCGACTCGATCGTCTCCCGCACGTTCGGATACTGCACCTTCACCGCCACGTCGCGCCCGTCGTCCAGCCGGGCGCGGTGCACCTGCCCGAGCGACGCGGCGGCCATCGCCTCCGGCTCAAACTCATCGAACAGCAGTTCCGGAAAGCGCCCCAGCCCGTCTCGAACCCGCTTGCGCACGAGCGCCTTGTTCATCGGCGGCACGCTGTACTGCGCCTCCGCCATCACCTCCATGAACTCGTCCGGCAGCAGGCCGGTGTCCAGGCTCATCGACTGGGCCAGCTTGAGCGCCGTCCCCCGAAGCCGCGTAAACTCCTTGAAGAGGTCGCGGGCGTTTTGGGTGTTGAGCTCCTTCTTTCGGGCCTCCGGATCGGCCTCCCCCGTGGCCCGGTCCATGAGGTACTGGGCGTAGTTCTTTCCGACCTTCAGCCCGGTTTTGGCAAACAGTCCGCTCCGTTCGAGCTTGGACGCGGGGAAGTCATTGGGGGAGTCGTTGATGCTCATCGTAGGTAGAGGGCATTGCGAAAAGATATTGCGTATTGCGTGTTGCGTATCTTGACCTGCGTCTGCCTGACGGCAATTACGCAATACGAAATACGCAATGCGATCCGTCCGATCGGAGACAGTTCCGCCCAGACACAAGCGCTACCTCCTGGAGAAAAACCGCCCCACCACCGGCAACCGCCCCAGGCCCAGCGAATCGTGCTGCACGATGTGCCAGGCCAGGTCCACGCCCCGTGACACGCCGCCGAAGGTGACCAGTTCGGCGATGAATGCAACGAGCTTGTCGACCAGGGCCGTCGTCGCTTCCTGATCCTCCGTCTCGTCGTGGATCCAGTGGCGGATGACGGCAAACGTCACCTCCGTGAGCACCTCGTGCACCGGCCACAGCCCCGTCACGAGCTGATTCGTGTTGGGCACCACGTCCGCGTCCGTCAGAAGCCCCCGGAGCGTGGCCCGCACCTCGGCCCGGAAGGACGACCGGTAGCGCGCCCGGGAGTCAAAGGTGGCCTGGACGAAACTCCGCTGCTCCCCGAGCGCGTCGAGCAGGATGTAGTAGAACGAGGCCAGACGCTCCTCGAACGAGAAGTCCGCGTAGCCGGTCGTGGCCTCCGTGAGCATTCGGTACTGCTCCAGCGTGAGATCGTAGAAGGCCGGCTCGAGATCGTCGACTGTCTCGAAGTGCCTCTCGAAGACCGCCTTCTCCATCTCCGCCTCCGCGCACACCTCCGATACGGGGGGGGAGGTATCCATCTCCGCGTCGAGCCGGAGGGCGGCCTCGACGAGCTGCTTCTGTTCGGCAAAGGCGTCGGGATCGGGAATCGGGCTACGGGGCTATGGCGAAGGCACAGTAGCGATCAAATACCCGTACGCCCGATCAGACGTATTTTTCCCAGGTCCCCTGTGGCAACTGAAAAATCACTCGGGAACGTCGGTCGCGATGGGCGTGTCCGGATGGCTGCTCCACTCGTACCATCCGCCGTCATAGACTGAAATGTTGGGCCAGCCCATCAGATATGCATTCATGAAGGCCTCGCTGCCCCGCCAGCCCGTGCCGCAGTAGAAGGCGATCTGCTTGTCGGGCGTGATGCCGGCCTCCGCCCACTTCGCGGCGATCTCCGAGAACTCCCGTGTCGTGTAGTCGAAGTTGCGGTAGTTCTCCATGTGGTAGGCGTCGCTCCCACAGT
>CAZRPQ010000467.1:0-2323 GCA_964601725.1 uncultured Salinivenus sp.
CCGCTCAGCGAACGATGCGTCCGCTCGTGGAAAACACCTTCCATCTGTTCGGGACCACGGTTATGATTCCTTGTGCATTCGCTCATCAAAACGCCGCGTCTCCACCGTGATTGAGGTCAAGAACCTGACGAAGACGTACACGCTCTCGCGCCAGCAGAAGAAGGAGATGGGCCCGCAGTTCACGGGCGATACGCTCGATGCGGTCGACGACATCTCCTTCACGTGCGAGCCGGGGCGCGTGTACGGCCTCCTCGGCCCCAACGGCGCGGGCAAGACCACGACGCTCCGCATCATTGCCACCATGCTCGCGCCGACTGAGGGCACCGTGGCGGTCGACGGCCTGGACGTGACCGAGCAGCCGCAGGCGGTCTGTGAGCGCATCGGGTTTCTGACGGGCAGCACGGGCCTGTACGACCGCCTCACGGCCACCGAGCTGGTGCGCTACTACGCCGACCTCCACGGCGTGCCGGAGCCTGCATTCGAGGAGCGGCGCGACGCCCTGTTCGACCTGCTCGACATGCACGACTTCGCGGACCGGCGCATCGGCACTTTTTCTACGGGCATGCGGCAGAAGGTGAGCATCGCCCGCACCATGATCCACGACCCCGAGGTCATCATCTTCGACGAGGCCACCGCCGGGCTCGACGCCATCGCGGCGCGCAGCATCATGCAACTCATCCGCCAGAGCCGCGACGAGGGCAAGACGGTGCTCTTCTCGACCCACCGGATGGACGAGGTCAACATGCTGGCCGACGACCTCGGCCTCTTGCACGAAGGGGAGCTTCTCTACGACGGCACCTACGACGCATTCGTGGAGAACAAGCAGGCCAGCACCTTCGAGGACGAGTTCATCCGTCGCATCGAACAGGCCGACGAGGCGGTGGCGGCGACGGATGGACGCGCTGAGAGTATTGCGTAATGCGTATTGCGTATCTTTTCGGTCCGTTGGATCCATTACGCAATACGAAATACGCGTCTCCAATTCTGGCAGTTTTCTACGCTTGACCTTTCCGGTTTTCATTTCACCGATCAGGCAATCCTCCAACCGCCATGACTGGCATTTTTGTCGTCTTCAAGAAGGAATTTCTCGACACCATTCGGGACCGGCGTACGCTCGTGGCCATGGTGCTGGTGCCGCTGGTGCTCTTCCCCGTTCTCATGATCGGCGGCAGCTGGCTGGCGCAGTCGCAGATGGAAGAGGCGGCGAAGCAGACGCTGACGGTTGCGGTGCTCGGGGAGGGCGAGCAATCCGCGGCGACCTCGTTCCGACAACGCCTCACGTCGGCTCCCAACGTCGAGGTGGCGGCGGACGTGCCCGTCGACACGGCCCGCGCCCGGATTAAAGACGGCGAGATGGACGCGGCGATCGTCTTTGCGTCCTCCTTCCAGCGGCAGGTGAACGCGAAAAAGGCCGGACAGGTGGAGCTCATCTATGAATCCGACGACGACTCTGAGGTGATGCTCGACCGCCTCCGGCCCCTCCTCGACCAGTACGAGCAGCAGCTCCTGCGCACCCGCTTCGAGGCGCTGGGCCTCAGCACGGAGGCGACGACGGCCGTGGCGGTGAACGAGGTCAACCTCGCCTCCGAAAAGGCGCAGATGGCGCAGCAGATTGGCGGCTTCCTGCCCTACATGTTCCTCATCTTCTGCTTCACCGGCGCCATGTACCCGGCGCTCGACATGGGCGCGGGCGAGAAGGAGCGCGGCACCCTCGAAACGCTCCTCACCGCCCCGGTGAGTCGCTACCAGTTCCTCGTGGGCAAGACGCTCACGGCCACGCTGGCGGGCCTCTTCGCCGCCCTCGTCTCCATCCTCAGCATCATGGGCAGCGTGTGGTTCATTCCGGACATCCCCGACAGCATGCTGGAAACGGCGATGAGCATCCTCTCGCCGAGTGTCGTGGCCGTTCTGCTGTCGCTGCTGGTGCCGCTCACCGTCTTCTTCGCCGCCGCGCAGCTGTCGCTCTCCTTCTACGCCAAGTCGTTCAAGGAGGCCCAGAGCACGGTGAGCCCGCTCCTGATTGCCGTCATCTTTCCGGCCTTTATCGGCCTGCTTCCGGGCTTCTCGCTCAACACGACGACGGCCCTCATCCCGGTGCTCAACGTGGCGCTGGCCACGAAGGACGCGCTGGCGGGCACGCTGGGGGCGGGGCACCTCGCACTCGTCTACGCCTCGCTTCTGGTCCTGGCCGCGGCGAGCCTCGGGGTGTGCATGTTCGTCATTCGCAGCGAGCGGGTCCTCTTCCGAACCTGATCCGTCCCGTTGCGGGTTGTGGGTGATGCGTTAAGGGTTTTGTGTTGAGGGTTTTGTGTTGAGGGTTTTG
>CAZRPQ010000468.1:0-2321 GCA_964601725.1 uncultured Salinivenus sp.
AGAGTGCTATCCGGTCGTCGGTGTGCGACGGCCGTCGGGACGAAGAGCAATTCGTGCCGACCGCCGTCGGCACCGGAGAAGAAGTAGCCGGGGACTGCTTGTGTCCCCGACGAAGGGGAAGCAATCACCGTTCAGGAACTTTCTCACACATCGGTAGGCCGCTACGGGCTCTTCTTCTCGTCCATGTGCGCGGCCCAGTCGCCCGAGGGCACGCGCGGCCGTCCCGTGGGGTCGCCGTTGAACCAGTAGACCCAGGCGGTCCGATCGGAGGGCTCCTGGAGGGACGCCCGTCGCCGGACGAAGAGGGAGTCCTCCTCACGGTCCGCGTCGTATCCTTCGTACGGGTCGAGCACGGCCCACACCTGTGGATCGTGGAGGCGGAGAAGCTCGCCGTGCACGGTCCCGTCCCCGGGCACCGCGCCGGGGAAGCGGCCGAGGTCGTAGAGAATGCCCGCAAACCGGCACGGCCGCAGGAACGAAACCCGATCGGCGACGCCGAGGCGATCGATCCCCTCGAAGGACCGCATGAGCGTGCCGTACGTCGCGAGCAGCGGAGACGAGCTGGACACGAGTGCGGAGAGAACTTGTGAAAAGATATGGTGGGCGTCTGCACACGCTTCTCTCCCACGATTCCTCTCCGAGTCGGCCCGTCCTTGCGGATCACGTCCCAGCGGGGATCTCCACCAATGACGCAGAGGCGCCGCGTGGCCCCGCGCTCGTTCCGCCTGATCCCGTACACGCTGCGCCGTGTATGGTCTCCCTGTCCCCTTCCAGCCCCCGTCGTTCACCAGTCCCGTGTATTCAGCGGACAATTCGAACCGCGGATCTTTCCCAAAAGCATGGGGTTTCTTTTTGTAGAAATAGCACGGCAGACTCGTGCCGTCGTCGAGAGGAGGACAATCCTCCCCCCTTCTCGCGCCGGCGATCGCCCTCCTGCCCCTCGCCCAGAAAATATTATGCGAACACCGGAATACAGTGGTTCATTGAGGTCGAGTTGCACGAACATTTACGTCTCACTGAGTATCACAGCTTTCCCTCCCCTGTAATACGGATTCCAGACGGAAAATGTCGGCAGACCCAGTAGGATCTACCTACTTTTCGGCACGTTCGGGGCACCAAACGTTACAATGGTAAAGCGTTGATCGTTATGGGTTTACGAAAAACCCGACCGTCTTCCGTCTGCCGACTTCGATTCATTTTCGAGCCGACACGATGACGTCAAAAACGGTACAAGCGCCCTCGCCTACGCTCACGAATGAACACCAAAACCAAAAATGTACAACACTGAAGGTGTAGACGCCGTCGCCACCATCACCGAACTGCGGTCGGAGACCTCTGACCTCATCGATCAGGTTCAGTCGACGGAAAATGGCGTTCTGATCCAGAAGAACAACGAGCCCCACGCTGTTCTCATTTCGTGGGAGATCTACAAGGCCATCAAGGAAAAAGTAGACCTTGACGACTTGTAGTCTCCGCCAGCGGGCAGAGCTCCCTCGGGGTCGGCCTCCAAGAAGCTGCTTGGAGACCCCTTTGCGCCTTCTGGAGAGGACTCGTTCTGGAGAGGACTCGGTCGCCCTCCAGGAGTATTGGTGTCATTTCGTTCCCGGCCCTCCGCACCCAGCGGAGTGAGACGGAGATCCGTCGCTGAACGGCGCCTCCCGACGAACGTCCCCCGACTGTGTTCTGGGCCCCGTCTATCCTCCTACCCAACCCATCTGCTCCGCCCTGGACCCTCTGGACGCGTCGGAGAGCCAGACTCTCGGCGATCGGATACGTCAGTGCCTACTTGCGGGTCACTCGCTCCCCTGCGACTCGCGTTCTCTTTCCGCAAACAGTCACGCCTCGCGCCGGGCGAGGTAGCGCGTGCCGCTGTAGAGGAGCCCCACGCCGAGCACCTTCACGAGGTCGATGACGGCGAACCGGAGAAAGCCTTTGTCGATCGACTCCATCCAGGTGCCGTGGCCGGCGGCGTAGTGCAGCCACACGACGCCACAGACAAAGATGAGGGCCGCGCCCGTCAGGGAGGCGAGCGTACTCCCGGAGAACGCCTTCCAGCGCCTCGAGAGCGCCCCAATCACCGCCGCGGCGGCCGGATAGGAGAGCAGGTAGCCCGCCGAGGCCACGCCGAAGAGATAGCTCGGCCCGTACCCGTCCCCTGCAAACACTGGCAGGAAGAGTCCCAGGGCGAGGTACAGCGCCTGCGCGAGCAGGCCGTTTCGCCAGCCCAGGTAGAGCCCGCTGGCGTAGACGACCGCCGTCTGCAGCGTAATGGGCACCTCCCACAGGTACACGCGAAACTGAATTTGGGCCCCGAGGGCCGT
>CAZRPQ010000469.1:0-2313 GCA_964601725.1 uncultured Salinivenus sp.
TCCTGGGCTTGTTCGAGGACGGGCTGTTTGACGGAGGCCACGTCGGTCACGAGGCTGCCTTCGGGGAGGTGGTCGGCGATGGTGTCGAGGAGGCGGAGTGTGGTGACCAGTGGCGTGGCGAGGACCACAAGGTCAGCGTCCGCCACGGCCGAGACCGGGTCGGCCGCCTTCACGTCAATTGCGCCCCG
The DNA here is from genome assembly GCA_964601725.1 of uncultured Salinivenus sp. Lineage (GTDB taxonomy): Bacteria > Bacteroidota > Rhodothermia > Rhodothermales > Salinibacteraceae > Salinibacter. The sequence continues at coordinate 189 of CAZRPQ010000469.1, forward strand.
CTCTTCCGCCTGCTCCAACACGTCCGGCCGGTCGTGGCCGACAATGGTGAGGTCGGGCCGCCGCCGGCCCCACGCAAGACCGAGGGAGCCGCCGATGAGACCGGTGCCGATGATGGTGAGACGCTCGATCATTGGTGCATTGTCGGATTTCCGGAAGAAAGGAGGTGAGCCACGGGGAGACGAATGGGGTCGCCAAAAACGGGCCTCAAAGGCCACTCCATGCACGCCGGTGTTGCACCGGATGTTCGCTGGGAGGGAGGCCGCGGTCAGGTGTCATGGCTCGGGGGGCCGTGCCGGGTGCGAGAGGCAAGAGCCCGGCCTTGGGCGATGGACGGGGGGATTTGAGACGGGTCCTCCTGCGAAAAACGGTCGAAGGAAGCGCTTTTTCTAATCGGCCAATGCCACAAACGTCTTCCTCCGACGTAGGGTGAGCCGGTTTCGTGGCGGGAAGCGGGAGGTCTTCCTCCTCATCCCACCCCGAGAGACTCCGAATTTCGAACGCTCATCCATACTCCCTTCCACACATCCCCAACACCCTTATGATCAAGAAGGTAAACAAACGATCCAGCGATCAGGTCAAGGTGACATTCGTGCTGCCCGAAGACCATCCGTACGGCGACGAGCTCTCGGTGGTCGGTGACTTCAACGACTGGACCGCCGGAGAGGACCGCTTCGTGCGGCGCAGCAACCAGACCTACAGCACCAACGTGATGCTCGACGAGAACGACAGCTATTCCTTTCGCTACTACAGCGAGGAGGAGGGGTGGATCGACGAGGAGGAGGCCGACGACTACGAACCCAATGAGTTCGGCTCCACCAACTGCGTCGTAAAAACCTGAGCCCGCTCGCGCAGGACGACCGGGCCGGTTCTCACCGGGTCTCTCTGCGCTGCGGCTTTCCCCCGTCTCTTTTCAAACGCACACGGGCCGACCCCGCGGTCGGCCCTTCGTATATTGGGGCAGTTTCGAACCTGGACGCCCCCCCCTCAGCACGAAAAGCGCCGCCGGTGAGGCTGGCTGTTTGCCTCTACCCGAGAGGCTATTCCCGGAGGGCGACCGCGATGTCCCCGGCCGCGACCGACGGGGTGAACGAGTCTTCCCGCGTGTTGGCGAGGACGACGCACGTGCCGCGGGGGGACACGACGAACCGCTTCGTGTCGTTGTCGGCCGTAGGAAAAGTGACTTCGACCGACTCGTCGTGTGCAGCTGCACGGTCGCGCAGGTCGGCGATGGTCTCGGCGTCGGGAGGCGCGTCGAGTGCCGGGACGTCAGATTGATCGGTCATGTTCAGGAGTCGGAGTAGAAGGGATCCACGATGGAGGTGAGGAAGAGGCTCGCGAAAAAAGCCGAGGTCCGCCTTCAAAAGAACACCCCATCCTCGCTGAAGGAGGATGGGGCGCAACTCTCAGGCGGGCCGGTGCGACACTAGCCGGTGCTGCTGGGCCGACGAAGGCTCGTCACGAAGACGAAACCGTCCGGATTGCGCACGCCGACCCGGAAGTCATTGCCCGGCTCGATGCTTCGGTACACCTTCATAAATGAGTCCATGTCCGAGATTTTCTCGCCGTCCATCTCAAAGATGACCTGTCGGGGTTGCAGGCCGGAATCTCGGATCATCGGGTTCGACTGGTCGATGCCGGTGATGAGCACGCCCTCGGCCCGGTCGAAGCCGAGCCGACGAGCGATCTCCGGAGTGACGTTCTCAAGCTCAAGCCCAAGCTCTTCTCGGATGTCCTCCGGCGCGGCGGGCGCCTCGTCGTTGCCCCCCTGCTCCGCAGAGGCCGTCCCCATGTTGTCGCGGGAGCCCAGCGTCACCGTGAGGGTCCGTTGCTCTCCGTCTCGGTTGATCCGAAGAGAGACCTCGTCGCCCGGCCGCATGCTCGCAATTTTGTTACCGAGTTGCAGGTGATTTTCGAGCGGCGTGCCGTCGATCGCCGTGACAATATCGCCGGCTTCAAGCCCGGCCTCCGCGGCGGGGGTGCCGCTCTGGACTTGCGAGACCACGGCGGAGCCCGGCGGGAGATCTTCATTTTGAATGAGCGACTCCCCGGCTGGGCCGTAGCGAATGCCGAGGAACGCACGGCGGACCTCCCCCTCCTCGATGATCTGGGTCGCCACTCGTTCTA
>CAZRPQ010000470.1:0-2306 GCA_964601725.1 uncultured Salinivenus sp.
ATGAAGAAGACCTGCCCGCCGCGGCTCGTCTCGTAGACGATGGCGTCGCGGATGAGGTCTTCGTCGAAGGTGTGGATTTCGGTCTCAATGGGCTGGCGGTTCGGCGGCGGGGTCTCGATGAGAGAGAGGTCCCGCGCGCCGAGGAGGGAGAACTGCAGCGTTCGCGGGATGGGCGTGGCCGTGAGCGTGAGCGTGTCGATGTCCTCGCGCATCTTGCGAAGCGTCTCCTTCGTCTTCACCCCGAAGCGCTGCTCCTCGTCAACGATGAGGAGGCCGAGGTTGTCGAACTCAACGTCGTCGCTCGTGATGCGATGTGTGCCGATGAGAACGTCGACCTGGCCCTTCTCCAGGCGTTTCAGCACGTCGGTCTGCTCGGCCCGCGTGCGGAAGCGGGAGAGCACCTCCACATTCACCGGGAAGCGCTCCAGGCGTCGGCTGAAGGTCTCGTGGTGCTGCTGAGCAAGGATGGTGGTGGGCACGAGCATGGCCACCTGCTTGCCGTCCTGCACGGCCTTGAACGCGGCGCGCACCGCGACCTCCGTCTTGCCGAAGCCGACGTCCCCACAGATGAGACGGTCCATGGGCACGGGATCCTCCATGTCGCGCTTCACCGCCTCGGCGGCCTCCGCCTGGTCGGGCGTGTCCTCAAACTCAAAGGCCGCCTCCATCTCCCGCTGCCAGGTGGTGTCCGACGAGAAGGCGTAGCCGTCGGAGGCCTTCCGCTTCGCGTAGAGCTTAATGAGGTCCCGCGCAACGTCCTTGACCTGATCCTTCGTCCGCTTCTTTTTCTTGTCCCACTCCTCGGAGCCGAGCTTGGTGAGGGTAGGCTGGTGGCCCTCCTTGCCGGTGTACTTGTTGAGCTTGTGGAGGGCGTGGACGTTGACGTAGAGCACGTCGTCGTCGGCAAAGTTGAGGCGCACGGCCTCCTGCTTCTTGCCGCGGACCGTGATCTTCTTCATGCCCGCGAACCTGCCGATGCCGTGTTCCACGTGCACCACAAAGTCGCCCCGCGTCAGATTTTTGATGTCGCGGAGGTTCATCCCGTCCGCATGCCCCTTGCGCTTCTTGGTGGAGGGGCGGTGGTAGCGGTTAAAGATCTGGTGGTCGGTGTAGACGGCCAGCTTGGCCCCGGGCCACTCGAAGCCCTCGTGCAGCGACTCCACGACGAGCCGCGCCCAGCCGTGGTCAATCTCTTTCTCTAAGAGATCACGGAGGCGGGAGCTCTGGCCCTGACTGTCGCAGAGGAGAAACGTGTCGAGGTCGCGCTCGCCATTGTCGTTGAGCCGGTCCCGCACCAGGTCCATGTCGCTGTTGAAGGAGGGCTGTGGGTCGGCCTCCAGGTCGAGCGTGTCGGTGGGCGTGCCGTTGGTCGAGGTGGTGTCGGTAAAGGTGCCGAACTGGAGTCGCGGGTGCCGCGTCAGGGCCTCCTTGAGCTGATCGCCGTTCAGGTAGCGCCGGTCGGGCGGGGTGAGGGCGTCGGGCTCCTCGTCCGTGTCGTCGGCGTCCGAACGCTCGGCCTTTCGCTCTTCGAAGGCCGTTGCGGCCTCGTCGTACTGCGCCTGCGCGCCTTCCCGGATCTGGGCCTCGTCGACCGTGGCGAGCACGGCGGTCTCGGGCAGGTACTGGAACAGGGGGATGGATCCGCGCGCGCCTTCTTCCCGCTCCAGATTGGGCACGAGGCGGGCGGTGGTGAGGCGGCTCACCGAGCGCTGCGTCTGCGGATCGAACTCGCGCAGGCCGTCGATCTCGTCGCCGAAGAAGTCGATGCGGATTGGGTAGGTGCCGGCGTACGGGAAGACGTCGAGGATGCCCCCACGCCGCGCAAACTCGCCGGGCTCCTCCACGAACTCGACGGGGGAGAACCCCTGCTCCAGCAGCCGGTCGGCAAGGGCCTCCAGCGCAATCTCCTCGCCCTTCTCCACGGTCAGCGTCTCCCGCTGCACGGCCGCGGGGGGCGGCACGAGCTCGCCCACAGCGGGCACGCTGGTGACGAGGAGGCCGTCGAACCCCTCCGCCAGCCGCTGCAGCGCGTCGGCCCGTTCGATGAGCGGCGTCGAGTCCGTCATCTGATCCGGGTCGTACGGCGTCTTCTGTGTGGCGGGCACCCGAAGAATCTCATCTTCGGGGTCGCTCACCAGTTGCTGCAGGTCGCTCTGGAGATACGCCGCCGCGTCTTCGTCCGGCATCAGGATGCAGAGCGGCGCGCCGGGCTCGCGGTGGAGGTGGTACAGGAGGAAGGCCGGAATCGAGCCCGCGGCGCCGTTCACGTGGAGCACGGGCGTGCGGTCCCCGCGCTGCGCTTCCGC
>CAZRPQ010000471.1:0-2306 GCA_964601725.1 uncultured Salinivenus sp.
CCGACCTCGCCGTCGTGGACATCTCCCTGCCCGGCATGAGCGGCATGGAGCTCATTAAGCACCTGCAGTCGCGCGTGCCCGACGTGCAAATTCTGGTCGTGTCGCGGCACGACGAAACCCTCTACGCCGAGCGCTGCATCCGGGCCGGGGCCCGCGGCTACGTGATGAAGCAGGAGGCGGGCGACGACATCGTGAAGGCGATCCGGAAAGTCCTGAACGGCCGGATCTTCGTAAGCGAGGAGATCAACGAGCGGCTGTTGCAGAGCATGGCGGAAGGGGGGCGGGAGCGCATTATGGAGTCGCCGCTCGAAGTGCTGAGCGACCGCGAGCTGGAGGTCTTTGAACTCACGGGCCAGGGGTCCTCGACCCGCGAGATTGCCGAGCGGCTCCACCTGTCCGTGAAGACCGTCGAGTCCTACCGGGCCCGCATCAAGAACAAGCTCAACTTCGACTCCGCGAACGAGCTCATGAAGCACGCCGTGCAGTGGGTGGAGAGTGAGGACAGCACATAGGCGCCGGTCGGACTCATGGCTTCCTAAGGCGGAGCCTCCCCTCCGCTCTCCCGTTGCCTCACCCTCTACACACCCACTCTTCTCCCGCGCTCTCCACTTTCCCCTCCCTCTCCCGATGCTTGACGTTGACACGATTCTTTTCCCGACCGACTTCTCCTCCGTGGCCGAGGACGCGTTCGCCCACGCCGCGCACCTGGCGCTTCAGTCCGGGGCCACCATCTACGTCTTCAACGTCGTCACGCCGGGTGAGGGAGACGGCTCCAACCCCATGGATTTTCTGCCCGTGGAGCCGGTGGAGGGGGATGAGCTGGATGGCGCGCAGCCCCAGCGCATGGAGGTGCAGACGGTCACCCAGGAGCGGGGCACGGTCCCGGTCGTGTACGCCCAAACGGAAAGTGCCTCGCCCGAGACGGCGCTCGTGGAGTACGCCACGGAGTACGACATCGACCTCGTGGTGATGGGCACCCACGGCCGGGGGGGCGTGGATCGGTTGCTGAGCGGGAGCGTCGCTGAGGAGGTGGTGCGCCAGGCCCCGTGTCCGGTATTCACGGTGCTGGCCACGGACGGGACCCAGCCCAATACTCCTATCGACCGTGTGCTCGTCCCCGTCGATCTGTCGGAGCAGTCGACGCTCGTGGTGGACCACGCCGCGGCTCTGGCCTCGGCCTACAGCGCGCCGATCGACCTCCTGCACGTGGTGGAGGAGGCCGCCTTCCCCACCGCCTACGGCATGGATCCGCTCTCGCCCTCCCAGCCGGACGTGCAGGAGCGGGCGCGCGAAGCCCTCGAAACGCTGGCGACCGAGATTGACGACCTCGGCGAGCCGATCAACGCACACGTCCTCGCCGGATACGCCGCCCGCGACATCGTCGACTTCGCCGAGGAGCACGCTGCCGACCTCATCGTGATGGCCACGCACGGCCGCACGGGCCTCCAGCGCTTCCTCATCGGGAGCGTGGCGGAGAAGGTGGTCCGCAGCGCCCCCTGTCCCGTCTTTACCGTCAAAAGCTTCGGCAAGTCGCTCGTGTCCCGGCGGGGCGACGAAGAGGCGGGCGACGAAGACTAGGCGTCTGGAGTTCGTCCGGCGCGTCGGCCATGACGTCGCGGTAGAGCCGGAGCCCCTCAGCCGCGTCCGCCATCGGGAGGAGGAGTTGGCCCGCCAGCACCTCGGGCCCCACCTCGTGGAGCTGAAACTCGAGGGAGATGACGACGCCAAGGTTGCCACCCCCACCCCGGAGGTCCCAGAAGAGGTTGGCGTTTTGCTCCTCGCTCGCGTGGACGAACGAGCCGTCGGCCGTGCCGGTGCATTGGGCCCCGCCGCGGGGCGGCTGGCGAGCCGGGCGTTCCAGACCGTGCGGGCTGCATTGTATTGCGCGCGACGCTGTTGCCCCGCTCGTTTCATCTTTCGCGCAAAGGCCGGACCCTCGTGGGCCGATCGCTCCTCCTCATGCATCGTCTCTGCGCGCTCCAGATACGCATGGATGTCGGCGCGGTGGGCCCGGTAGTAGGCAATGGCCCCGTACACCTGCTCCAGGGGCAGCGTGGGCAAGCATTCCCCAGCGATGGTTTCTGGGGACCAGCCCTCCCGAAACGCAAACACGACCGATTCGAGTGAGACACGAGCCCCTGTGACTCAGTACTCCGTGCCGTCCTGTTCGACGTACGACCGCTCCATGGTAACGAGCACCACGCGTGCGGGAAAATGACTCCGGACCTACGTCTTCGGACGAAACCGCAACGGCAGGACCGACGAAAGGGGGTCTCGTCTCCCTCGCCGCCACGGCAATCGCATCG
>CAZRPQ010000472.1:0-2305 GCA_964601725.1 uncultured Salinivenus sp.
CCGTTCGTGCCCAACAGCTGGGGCAAGACCGGCCCGGCCGGCTCCCTCTTCGCCACCTCGCGCGACCGGTTCGTGTACTCGTACCTGCGATTGCAGGAGGCGACCGGGCGCCTCGATCCCGCCAACCGATTCGACCTCTGGCTCTACGGCTACGACTTCGATCATGCCGAGCACACCGTGCACGTGCGCCGCCCCGGGACGGACGAGTGGACGTTCCTCGGGGTCGTGAATCCGCAACGGGACCGGGACGCCTACGTGAAACAGGCCCGATCCGAGCACATCTACTCGTACGACGACCGCTGGCACGCCGTCGTCTTTCACGGTCTGCGCCGGGCGGCACACCTGAGCGCCGACTCGCTCGGGGAGCGGCTCGACCTGAAGGTGACTACCCGGCACGGGAGCGACACCTCCCGCTTCGGGGCCGCCTACGTGCTGCCGTACCGGGCGACCCGCCACTATGCCACCGAGGCGAAGGCGACGACCCTGATCGAGCGGCAGCCCCGGTGGATGACCGTCAACAGCCTCGCCCATCACGTGCGGCCCTTCGCGGACACGCTGCGCACAGGGACGGCCCGGACCTACACGCTCGCGGCCGACGCCCCTCTCGATTCGGCGCGGGTCCGGTCGTGGCGACGGCGCATCTCCAGGTAGCTGCCGAATAGTGCCGAATCCGATTGTTCAGACTCGGGGATGGATCGACGGACGAGTGGACCATCCGTCCCGGCCCTGATCCGGGGGATGGAGACGAAACCTGCGCCGGATGTCCGCGGGACATGCTCTTCCACACGTCCATCCTTTACCGGAGCCCGCAGAGTTGTTACAGACGCCATGCTCTCCCTCCGCCCAACGCACCCACTCGTCCTCGCAGGCGCCACCGGCCTCGTCGGGCTCGTGCTGGGGGTGCTGGTAGTTTTTTCGGACGCAGCGCCGCCCCGGTCCGGCGCCGACGGGCCGACGCGGGCCGGTGGGGTGGTCTGGAACGAGCCCATCGACGTGGCCGCCGGGGCGGCCTACCGGGGCCCGTGGCGCATGAACGACTCGGACTGGCGGTTCGTGGACGATCCCAGTGTGGCCCTCGCCGAGGACGGCACCGCGGGCGTCGTCTGGACCGATCACGTCGAGCAGGACCTCTTCTTCCAGGCGTACGGGCCGGACGTCCAGGCGCAGCGGACGGCGCCGGTCAACGTGTCCGGAAATCCCGACACCTTCTCCTGGCTGCCCCGCGTGGTCGTCCCCACTGGCCAGCCGGACACGGTGTACGTGCTCTGGCAGGAGATCATCTTCTCCGGGGGCACACACGGGGGCGAAGCCTTGTTTGCGCGGTCGCTGGACGGAGGCCGCACGTTTGGCGAGCCAATCAACCTCTCGCAGTCCGAGGCGGGGGACGGGAAGGGCCGCCTGACCGAGGAGCGCTGGCACAATGGGAGCCTGGACCTTGCCGTGGGGCCGGCGGGGACGGTCTACGCCGCCTGGACCGAGTACGAGGGCCGCCTCTGGCTCCGTCGCTCCACCGACGGGGGCGCCTCCTTTTCTGCGCCGGTCCACGTGGCCGGGACCGACACCGCGCCCGCCCGGGGACCCAGCCTCGCCGTCGATTCGACGGGCACGGTGCACCTCGCGTGGGCGGAGGGGGAAGCTCCAGCCGCCGACATTCACTATGCCGACTCCCGGGAGACGTGGGACGCCTTTCCCCCGCCCCGGACCGTCGCCGAAAGTGAGGGCCACTCGGACGCGCCGTCGCTCGCGGTGGGCCCCGCGGGCACCGTGCACCTCGCGTACGGCGAGGGCCCGGCCGGCCCCTTCCGGCAGTACCACGTGCGATACACGCGGGTCCCGGCCGGCACAGATTCGTTCGAGACGCCAACCGTCCTCTCCGACCGATCGTCAGAGACCTACGAGAGCGCGCACTACCCCACCCTGCGGGTGCAGCCGAACGGCACCCTGCACGTCCTGTGGGAGCTCTTTCCGAACTGGAATGAGTACCCGCGCGGCCTCGCGTACGCAGCGTCCCGCGACGGCGGCGACACATTCGCGTCGCCCTCCGTCGTGCCGGGCAGTGCCGATCCGGCCCACGGCTTCAGCGGCAGCCAGCAGGGGCTGCTGATGGAGAAAATTGCGGTCAACGAGGCAGGCGACCTCGCCGTCGTCAACAGCACCTTCGACCGGGGGACGTCGAGCCACATCTGGCTCTATCGCGGTCAGACGGGCGGCCGCTGACGCCCCCCGGCGCGGCCCCCGCCCGTCGCACCACGCCCGAGCCCGTGCGCCCGCACCGGGCGGACCTCACGAACGCTTCACGCCCCCC
>CAZRPQ010000473.1:0-2298 GCA_964601725.1 uncultured Salinivenus sp.
ACGCGCGACACGCCGGTCATGGTCTCAAAAATCCTCCGCTCCGCCTTGGTGGCGAAGCCGTAGAGCGACTCGTCGTCCTCCCGGAGGTAGTGATAGGTGTGCAGGGTCACCTCCTCGTCGGTGTCCGGGAGGCGCTCGTAGGTGGAGGTGGGCACGTGGACCCGGTAGCCAATGCCGTTGACGTCCACGAGGGCCGACTCGGGGTCCTTGTCGACGAGCGTGCCGGAGACGTAGTCGATCATTGTGGCGTGTGGGAGTGTGGGAGTGCGGGGACGTGGGGGAGGCGAAACGCCCACCCTGATGGCAGCCAGGACATGCACGCCCATACGCCCATGCTCAAGACGATTTCTCCTGCCGCTTCGCCTCGATCGAGATTTCGGTGTGGGGAACGGCCTCGAGTCGCTCTTTGGCGATGGGCTCTCCCGTCACGCGACAGATGCCGTAGGTCCTGTTGTCGATGCGCTCCAGGGCCCGATCGAGATAGCCGATGTATTTCTGCTGGCGGGCAATCATGAGGTGGAGCTTCTCCCGCTCCATCGCGTCGGTCCCCGCGTCCGCCATGTGGATGCCGTATGCGGTGTCGTCGTCCGACTGCTCCTTGGCCGCCTCGACCTGCTCCCGCATCTGTTCGATCTCCTCCTTGGCCTCCCGACGACGCTGGAGGATCAGCTCGCGAAAGTGCTCCAGCTCCTCGTCGGAGAAGGGCGTTCTGCGCTCCTCCTCCCCATTCTCATCCTCTCCCGACTGTGCGTGAAGGGGAGCTTCCGGAGCGTCGGTGTCGGACTCTGGATGATCGTTCGCCATTGATACGCGGGATAAATGCTTCAGGAAGTGTGCGCGAAAAGCTCAATCAGGAGTGAGCACCGACGGCTCAGAGGAGCGCTCAGGACCCGTGCGCCTCGTCGGCCTCGGCCCGCCGGACGCCGATCGTGAGCTGCTCGTCGTCGATGTCGAACGTCTCGACAATCTCTCCGGCGGGTGGATCGGACGGCTGCAACTCCAGTGCCAGGGTCTCGTTCCGGATCCAGTCGGCGTACTCGGCCATCGCGTCGGCGATCCGGGGAGAGCCGTGGTACGCAATCTCGATGCGGTCGGTGACCTCGAAGCCGGCGTCCTTGCGCAGGTTTTGGATGCGCTTGACACCCTCCCGGGCCAACCCCTCGGCCCGAAGCTCGGGGGTCACCTCGGTGTCGAGAGCCACCGTGACGTCGCCCTCCTGCTCCACGAGCCACCCCTCGATGCCTTCGCTCTGGACGATGAGGTCGTCGGGGCCGAGCTCCACCTCTTCCCCGTTGACGGTGAGGGTAAGCTCCCCCGCGTCGACGTACCGATCGATCGTCTCGTCGTCGAGCTGGCGCACCTTCTCGTTGACGGCCTTCACGAGGTCGCCCAGCCGCGGCCCCAGCCGGCTGAAGTCGGGTTTCGCGGAGCGGCTCACCACGTCGCTGGTGTGCTCCACATACTCGATCTCCTTGACGTTGACCTCGTCGAGAATGATGTCCTTCACCTGCTCGACCTCCTCCTCGGGCACCCCGGTGCCGGTGACCACCAGGAGACGCGGCAGCGGCTGACGCACGTTGATCTCGGCCTGGTTGCGGAGCGACAGTGTCGTCGACGCGATGGTGCGGGCCAGGCCCATCCGACGTTCGAGGGCCTCGTCGCGCTTCTCCTCACGAACCTCGGGAAAGGAGGCGAGGTGCACCGAGTCGGCCTCGACGGTAGTCGAGACCGGGTGTGACCCTGCCTCGCCGCCGGTGACCTCTGTGAGCGTGCGGTAGAGCCACTCGCCAAAGAAGGGTGCGATGGGGCTCATGAGCTTGGCCGTGGCCTCCAGGCACTCGTAGACGGTTTGATACGCCGCCTCTTTCTTCTCCGGCGCTACGGTGCCGCCTCCCCCCACCTGCCCATCGCCGCCGCTCTGTTTCGACGCCCAGAAGCGGGACCGCGAGCGGCGCAGGTGCCAGTTCGAGAGCTCTTCGACGAAGTCCTCGACCGCCCGGGCCGCGGTGGTGGGATCATACTCGTCGAGCGCCTCCTGCACCGTCTGCGTCGTCGTGTGCAGGCGACTGATGATCCACTGGTCGAGCTCCGGTCGCTTCTCCACCGGCATCCGCCCTCCCTGATGCCGGAAGCCGTCGATGTTGGCGTAGGTGGCGAAGAAGCTGTAGACGTTTTCGAGGGTGCCGAAGAAGGTGCGGCGCAGGTCGCGGAGGCCGCGCTCGCTGAAACGGAGGTTCTCCCACGGCGGCGCGTTGCTCATCATAAACCAGCGCACCACGTCGGCCCCGTAGTCGTCGA
>CAZRPQ010000474.1:0-2297 GCA_964601725.1 uncultured Salinivenus sp.
TCGGCAAACCGGGGTTAGTTGAGCTGGAGGGACGCCCCGAAGCGCCAGTGGCGACCGGCGGCGGGCTCGTAGAAGCGGTCGCCGAAGGCGTTGACCACCACGTCGCTGTAGCGCGCGTCGAGCGCGTTGTTGAGGGCCAGGAAGGGGGTAATCGTGAGTCCCCGGGTGAGCGGCAGGCCGGGATGGCTCAGGCGCAGATCGACCGTCGTGTAGCCGTCGACGGTCGCGGTGTTTTCGCTGTCGCCGTACTGCTCGCCGACGTGCTGCACCGTCAGGCCGAAGCGCGCGAGGGCGGTGCGGACCCGAGCCGTGGCCCCGAACTGGTGAGCGGGCACGCCGGGCAACTGATTGCCGTCGAGGCTCGTCGCCGCGTCGGGTCCCTCAATGGTGCCCTCCGTAAACTCCGCGTCCACGTACGAGTAGCTTGCCTGCACGGAGAGCAGTTCAGCCACCTGCCACTGAACGGTCCCTTCGACGCCGAGGTGGCGGGCCGCCCCCTGATTGCGGTAGAAAGTGGGGCCGAACGCTTGCTTCTGAAACGGCACCAGCACCTCGTCAATGTCCTGGTAGAACAGGGCTACGTCGTACGACAGACGCTGGGCAATCCATTGGCCCGCCACGCCTCCTTCGACCCCGAGGATGTCCTCGGCGTTCAGGTCATTGAATCCGCCCTGCCCGTCCGGCCGGTTGCTGAGCTCGGTCGTGGTGGGGGCTTCCAGGCCGGTGCTCAGGTTTGCAAAGAGGCGGACCGTCTCGGAGTTGTAGGAGAGCCCGACCGACGGGCTCAGGGCGCGAAACGTCTGTGTGCCGTCGTCGGGGCCGAGGCGGTCGTTCGCCTCAAATTGGAGCTGGTCGTAGCGCAGACCTGTGTCCACCTGCAGACGGCCAAACGAGAAGGCAAGGCGCCCGAAGGCCGCAGCATTGTCGACCGTTTCTAACTGATCGATGATCAGGCTGTCGGGCCTTCCCCCGTCGCTCGTGAACTCCTTCCGGTCGTCCCGTTGCAGTTTTCCCTCGACACCGATGCCCCAGTGGACCCGCGGTGTCTGGTCTTCGAGCGTCAACCGCAGCCCCCCCGCCCCACGGTGCAGGTCGATGACATTGAACGGAATCGGATTTTCTAAGTCGCGGAGGATGCCGTACGCGGTGGCGTTCATCCTGCCGAGGCCAACATCGTCGTAATAGGTGGCCCCGAGTTGGCCCTGCTGTACATTCTTCCCCACGTCAAACTTCCGAATCGTTTGTCGAGCCTCCTCGGGGTTCTGCCGGGCAGGCTCGCGCTGCAAAGATCCCGGCGAGTCGGCACGGGGCATGTGCTGAAGGGCTCCGACCACGCGCACGCCACGGTCATCTCCCAGGGTGAAGTCGCTCGTAAAGCCGGTGCGGAGGAGACGGGTATCGCTGTGCCGCCGGAATCCCTCCTGGCTGAGGTAGGACGAGTAGACGCTCAACGAATGGGCCCCGAGGTCGGGCGTCACCTGGGCATCCGTTTTCGACAGTCCGTACGATCCCACCGTCTGCTTCAGGCGGACGCTGTGCTCGGAGGTCCGCGCGGGCCGGGTCGACAGGGACAGCACCCCGCCGCTCGCATTTCCCCAGAATGTGGAGGCCGGTCCCCGAATGACTTCGAGGGAGCGAATGAACGACGGATCGATGATATGGACGACGGACTGGCCGTCCGCCGTTGTGAGCGGGATCCCATCCAGAATCATTTGAATACCGCGGACGCCGAACTGGGCCCGCCACCCAAGCCCCCGGATCGTGATGCGGTCGCCGAGGGCAAAGTGGGTGCGGCTTTGCACGGAGAGCCCCGGGAGGCCCGTCGCGACCTGCTCCAGCGACAGCGACGGCGTACTGTTGAGATCTTGATCGGTGCGGGCAAGAACCGAAGCGGAGAACGAAGCGGCCTCGTTTGCAATGCGAAACGGTGTTGCGGTCACCTCCACGGGGGCCATCTCGACCTCCATTGCGATGGAGCTGTCAGGCGGTGATTGGCCAAGGGCGGAGGAGGCGGTAAGGCTGACCATCAGTCCCACCAAAAGAGCCGTGTCGGCGAGTCTTCTCCCGAGCGCTGTCATCAGTACAAAGAGATCTGTTCGATGCACGTGAATCATCGGTTGTTGTGTGTAAAGTCCGTTCAGGGACAGCATCGCCCTGTCTGGAAGCGGACGAAGAGGGAGGCGTCGCCATACGCCACAGGGGCGTCGCCATACACCAGTCGCCATACAGTACAGGAGACTCCGTACTACCACCCGACCCGGGAAGAGGTCGAGTCGGGGACCGGGGTAGACGGGTCC
>CAZRPQ010000475.1:0-2287 GCA_964601725.1 uncultured Salinivenus sp.
GCGCCCCGCGGAAGCGGTAGACGGACTGATCGTCGTCGGCCACGCAGTAGAGGTGCGCTCCTTCTTCCCCGAGGCGACGAATGATGTCGTACTGCACCGGGTCGGTGTCCTGGAACTCGTCGACGAGCACCGCATCGGTCTCCGCGACGAGGTCGGCCCGCACGTCGTCGTGGGTGCGCAGCAGGTCGCGCGTCTTGGCGAGCAGGTCGTCGAAATCGAGCGCGCCCCGGTCCGCGAGCATTTTGCCGTAGGCCCGCATTCCCTTCTGGAGCGGCCCCGAGACGGTGTCGATGCCGAGCTTGATGCGGCTGACGTGCGTTTTGACCTGCCGGTAGCTGCCCAGGTAGTTCTTCTCGCACCACCGCTCGTGGCTCTCGTACCAGCGCTGCCAGAAGGCGTCCGTCACCGTGTCGTCCACCACGATGAAGTCGTCGGGGACCTCAGCGCGGTCGGGGTAGGCGCGGAGGGTTTCGTAGCAGACGTGGTGGATGGTCCCGGCGCGGACGTGCTGCGCTTCCGGACCCACAAGGTCCGTCAGCCGATCGGTGAGCTGCTGGGCGGCCCGCCGCGTGAAGGTGACGAGGACGAGGCGGGAGGGCGTCACGTCCTGATGCTCGATGAGGTAGGCGGCCCGGCACACCAGGACGCGCGTCTTGCCGGTCCCCGGGCCGGCCACCACGAGCTGCGGCGCCATCGAGGCCGTGACGGCGGCTCGCTGGTCAGGGTTCAGGTCGGGCCAGGCGGCGGAGGTCTCCATGGGGGTGGGCGAGGGAGCGGGTGAGACGGGCGGTCAGGCTCGATCAATCGGAGGGGGGCGGGAGGAAGTCGGTGAGGGCTTCGTAGAAGCGGTCGAAGGCCTCGTAGTGGGGCACGTGCCCAATGCCGGGCAGCTCCACCAGGGTGCTGTTGGGGAGGGCCTCCGCCGCCTTTTCGTCCAGCGTGTCGTAGCGGCCCATGGTGGCGGCCACCGAGTCGGGCACCCGGCTCGTGCCCAGCGCCGTGCGGTCCCGCTGGCCAATGATGAGGAGCGTCGGCATCTGGAGGTCCGGGAATTCGTAGAGCACCGGCTGGGTGAAGATCATGTCGTAGGTGCGGGCCGACACGCGGGCGATGGTCTCGTAGTCCGGGCCGCGGATCCAGCCCGCCTGGATTTCGAGGAGGGGATCGTAGGCCTCCGTCCACTCGCCGTCGAAGTAGCTCTGCCGCATGTAGCCCTTCACCCCCGCTGGCGTCTTCTGGAGTTCCTGCCGGTACCATTCGTCGACGGTCTGGTACGGCACCATCCGTTTCCAGTCCTCCAGCCCAATCGGATTGACGAGGACGAGCTGGTCGGTCCGCCCCGGAAACATCAGGGCAAATCGCGTGGCCAGCATGCCGCCCATCGAGTGCCCGACGACGGTCACGGATTCCACGTTTCGGTCGCCGAGGAGGGCCGCGGTCTGGCGGGCGAGGGCGTGGAACGAATACTGGACGTTGACGGGCTTGCTCGACTTGCCGAACCCGATCTGGTCCGGCGCAATCACGCGGTATTCCTCCGCCACCAGCGCCTCCATCGTGCGGCCCCAGTACGCCCCGGAGAAATTCTTGCCGTGGAGGAGAAGAACAGTGTGCTGCGCGTCCTGTGGCCCGACGTCCATGTACGCCATCTCCAGCGACTGGCGCTGGGCCTCAAACGACCGGTACTGCACGGAGTACGGGTACTCGTAGTCGGTCAGTCGCGCATCGTATTCCTGGGCGTAGAGCGGAGCGGCGACGGGGAGCAAAACGAGGCCTGCGAGAAGCCAATGCGAAACGAGACGCATGGAACGAGGGGCCGGGTCTGTGGAGAGAGAAGTAGAAGCGCCGAGAGGAGTGGGGTGCGTGCGGTGCCAATGTACGCCACGAGTCCGGGAACGAAAACCCTTGCGTCGTCACCCGCCGATCTCGCGATACGAAGTGAACCGGATCGCGTCCGGATCCTCGCGAAGGTAGGGCGCCAGCACCTCGTCCTCCCAGGTGTTCCAGCTTTCGGGGTAGTCCGGCTTCTCCACCGGATCGTCCGGCGAACCCCAGAGGGCCGTCCAGGCAGCGCGGCTCTCGTAGATCCAGATGGCCGTGTAGCGATCTTTTCGTGCGCCCTTGATCCCTTTCAGCAGGTAGTAGTTCTCCAGGCCGGGAAGGTCGAGCAGAGAGTTGGCCCGAGCGTCCCGCACGGCGGCCTCGAAGTCGGCCGGGTCGATGTCGGTCCGGAGCTCGTACTCGTGGACGCTGAGGACGCGGGGCATGGGGGGATGCGTTGGGCGTTGTG
>CAZRPQ010000476.1:0-2281 GCA_964601725.1 uncultured Salinivenus sp.
GAGACAGAAGACGACGAGTAATCTGCAAGACCGCGGTGCCGGGGAGCCCCCAACGGTTTGAGTAAGCCGGGGGCCTCTGGACACGAGCCGTCGTCTCCCTTCCCCCTGTCTTCCGATCCATATGCCGATTAAGGGTTAAGAAGCCGTCTCTCACGATTCTTATGCCTTTTTGCAGCAGCGCGCCCGACCGGCCTCCTGTCAGGCGCCTGGGACACGACCGATCGCGTGGGTTGCGGCGGTGCACAGCGAACGATGAGACGCGTGTTGATCACCGCTCCGTCATAGCGTCTCACAAGCTCGCCTGCCCTTCGTTGATCGACTGCGCGCACCACGGTGATGACCCTGCATCGTCCCCTGCCTGTGCGATTGAGAAGGCTCCGAACTGCTTCTTCGCCGCTGTGCGGTTTGAAGAATGATGCGCTGTCCACCTTGACGAAGTAGGTTTCAACCGCGTAGTCCGTGGAGTCGGACGCCGTTTCCAACGTGTCGAGGACCTGCGCTTCGGCGGCCAGCGGCAGGAGAACGGCGATCGCCAGCGCAGCAACAGTTCGCATAAGGAGCGGGTCGTTTGAGCGTTCGGTGGATGGGTAGCAGTGTAGATACGCTTGGCATAGTTGCACGCAAGCAAGAATCAGGAATCCCCGCGGAGCCCTGGAGGGGCGCGCGTCGCAGTAGGGGGCTCCTCTTTCCCGATCACGTCTTTGTCCTCCACACATCTCGAAGCACGGCAGCAGGTCGAAGCACGGCAGCAGGTCCTCATTCCCGCATCCGCGGGAAGTCGAAGGGCGATACTCGCTGCCGGATGCTATCGGGCCTCCTCATCGGAGGCTGAGCGGAGGGTGCCGGCGCAGGCCTCAAGTCGGGCGGCGACGTGGCGGGCCTGCTCCCGCGGAGAGGGCAGCTCGTCCTCGTCGAGGTTCAGTTCGTCGGGCCTCTCTCCCTGTCGCAACCGGTGGCGGAGGGCGGCGAGCTCGGCGTGGACGTCCTCCAGCACGTCCATCGCGGCCTGAGAGGCTTCTGAGAGCGTGACCTGTCCGCTGCCCTCGAAAGGGGAAGGGTCATCAGGGTCAATCATTGGGCATCCATCAATTGGTGGTGATGAGCGACTGATCGGTTACGGAAAGGTCATACGGCCCTTTCTGGATGGGGGGTCCCTCCCGCCAGAGATGTTAGATGTACCGAACGAACTCGCATGGACGCGGGGAAGATGCTGTTATTGCAAAGACGCCCTTTCAGGCCTGCATGTCCGTCGAGCCTCCGTTTGCGACAGCCTCGGTGCGGACCTGGAGCGAGCGGGGGTGGTCGGGAATGCGCTCCTCTCCCACATCACCGAAGACGCGATCCACCGTCCTATGCAGTTGAGTGGGGAGACAAGGAGAGGGGCTGGAGGGTTCGAACTTCCACGACCGTTACGCCCAGGGATTGACGCCCCCGGGGGCGATCTTGGTATATTACAGTGTTTCTTGACCCCAACAAAGCCGTTCGAAAAGCAAAGCCGCGACGCGGGCCGAAGGTCATGCCTCAAGTGCGGGGCGTACCGCACCCGGGTCCGAGAAACTCCCGACCGAATCGATTAAGGCTGCACTGGGAAGACCAAAACGTATATAGCCGATCCCGATCTGTCGTTCACGGGAACGGTTTCGCGCTTCTGACGGTGCTCAACACTTCCGGACGAACACAGGCGAGAAGATTTCAAGCGTGTGAGGCAGACGCTGGAGCAGGACGACCCGACGTCATGCTGCTGCGGGCACCCAAACCCACGACTCAACTCATCTAGTGACTCGACTTCCTGGCGGCATCCTCGTTTCCGTCCTGCTCTTTGCCGCGGCCCTGCCCGCTGCCGACGCCCAAACGCTGAAGCACGACTTCCAGCGCGACGGAGAAGAATACACGGTGTACCTGCGCATCGAGGAGAAGTGGATCGAAACATGGCGCGTGGGGGAGAAGGGGAATTGCGCGATGTATCCTTCGGTCGTCCAGTACGATGGAGACACGATTCGCTTCCAGAGAGGAACCGAGTGGAAAATTGAAAAGGCCGGGGCCTCCACAGTGAACATCACCTTTCCGGAAGGGGAGACCATCGCCTACGATCGAACCCAACGTGATCCAGCTACGCTCTGCAACATGAAGGAGGGCCGGATCGACTGACGCCATCCGTACCTCGGCGTGCTCGGGAATGAGGAGTATCCCTCTGGCGCCCAGAGGAGAGGAGTTTCTTTCAGGGCGAGAGTTGGGTGTTCTCGATGAGTCTCGGGCGTGCACGAGGCGACGACAGATAGGG
>CAZRPQ010000477.1:0-2271 GCA_964601725.1 uncultured Salinivenus sp.
CTGCACAAGATCCGCGAAGTCGCAGGCCATAGACAGTCCGCCAAACAGCTTCTTATGCCGTGGTCGAATCGTCCCGGAGTGCGCGTCGTCGGCTCTTCCCATGAACCGTTTTCCGATGCTTGTCTCCAGCAGACGAGGGGGGTGCAGGGGGTGGAGGCCGCGGCAGTGCTTCTGCCCGACTGCCGGACGGACCTCCCCAACCCTTCTACCGGGCTCCCGTGGATGTCGTAGCCCCTGACGCGGTGGTCCCCGAGACCTAGCCCTCTCGACCCGATCCCCCTTCCCCAAACCTTCGCCCGCGATGACAAAAAAGACGACGGATTTACTCGACCAGTTGGAGAAGAAGCTCGAGACGCTCCCGGAGGCAGAGCAGGAAGCGTACGTCGGCGCGCTTTTGGAGGCCCTCCGCCACCGCAAGCAGGATCGAAGCGAAGGCGAAACAACGACCCCATCCCTCTCTCGACATCCTCCGGCAGTCGCCGATCGACGGGCTCCCTTCTGATTGCTCCGAGCGGCTCGACCATTATCTCTATGGAGCTGACGACGAATGACCTCTTCCTGGACGCCTCGTTCGCCATCGCCCTGGTGAGTGCGCGAGACGACCACCGCGACGACGCCGTACGAGCTGCCGAGCAGTATGGAGCGCATCCATACGTGACGACACGACCTGTCCTGCTGGAAATCGGGAATGCGCTCTCTGGCGTTGGACATCGGGACGTGGCGGCCTCGTACCTGGAGGCCGTAGAGGAAAAACCCTCAACGGAGATCGTGCCGTTGTCTGCAGGTCTCTTTCGGCGCGGCTTTGCCCTCTACCGCGAGCGTTGGGACAACACCTGAAGTCTCACGGACCACATCTCCTTCGTGGTCATGCGGGACCGAAATATCCGCAGTGCGCTCACGGCCGACAGCGCTTTCGAGCGGGCGGGACTTCGCGCGCTACTGCGAGAATGGCTGGGCTCTCCCGACGCAGCCCGATTCTGGAAGGCCCGAAGCAGAGAACAGCCCTCACCGAATCTTCTTCGGACCCGCGTGCAACCGGCGCGCCGATACCCCTGTCTACTTGGGTTGAGGACGGGGGAACGATCTGCGGCGCCGCGAGGCTCTTGGGATCCACACCGCGACCTCCACCCGCGTCCCTCACCCTCAATCCAGCGAACACCATGAATGCCCCCACGGCCTCCGGCCCCTCCGTCCGCTGGCCCACCGGTTCCGAGCAGCGACGCTCTACGCTCCGCCTGCTCGTCCTGCAGTTGATCATCCCCCTCCTCGGGGCTATCCTCCTCACGAGCGGTTTGCTGGCTTAGCAAAGGAGTTGCCTCGGATCCAGCCCCCGAGACGGTGCTATACTCTCGATTTTTGTCTCAAATACGGCTTTTTCAACGAGTATGACGGTACGTACAGCGCTCCCCCGCGTCCTCGCGA
Source organism: uncultured Salinivenus sp. (assembly GCA_964601725.1). Classification (GTDB taxonomy): domain Bacteria; phylum Bacteroidota; class Rhodothermia; order Rhodothermales; family Salinibacteraceae; genus Salinibacter. The sequence goes on from CAZRPQ010000477.1 coordinate 1,423, forward strand.
CCGCGTGTCTCCTGCTCATCCTCAATCCCGGTTCTGCCCACGCCCAGCAATCGGACTCCGCGGCCGTCCGGGCCGCCTTCGATAGCACAATCGCGGCCAATACACACACCGCAACGCTCGAAGACGGCCAACTCACCGGACCGGGCGCCGACTGGCTTGAAGCCCGCGGCCGGGCGGTCGACCACTTCCTGATGGGCGAGCGCCACGGCACCGCCGAGATTCCCAAGGTCGCTGCCAGCCTCTACGAGCGACTGTCCGACCATGGCTACGGCCCGGTCGCCCTGGAGATCGGGCCCTTCGCCGCCGAGGCGACGACCGAGGCGCTCCGGGAGGGCGGCTACCCGGCCCTGGAGGGCCTGATCACGCGCTACGAGGGTCCCCCGGTTGCCTTCCTCCATCTGAGGGAAGAGTCTCGCATGGCTGCACGCATGGCCGAGACCGGCGCCCCCATCTGGGGCATCGATTACGAATTCATCACCAGTCTCCCGTTTCATCTTGAGGCCCTGGCCCAGCAGGCCGAAACCGACAATGAGCAGAAGGCCGTCCAGAACGTGCGACGACAGATGGAAGACGAATGGGGCGGGGCCAGAGGCAAAGCCCTCGGGATGGCCGCCCCCTCGGCACTACAGTCGCTCCGGTCGGCCTTCGAGCCGCGGGGCGACAAGAGGGCCCTCGCTCGCATCGACGCTCTGCTTGAGAGCAACGCAATCTACGCCCCCTTCGTGCGGACCGACGGATCGTTCTTCGAAAGCCGAACCCGCCGGGAGACCCTCATGAAGGAGCAATTGATCGATCACATCCGGCAGTGGGAGGCCGAGCACGGAGAGGCGCCCAAGGTCTTCCACAAAA
>CAZRPQ010000478.1:0-2270 GCA_964601725.1 uncultured Salinivenus sp.
CACCCAGGACGCCGTGTCGGAGGGGGTCGTGTCGGAGGGGGTCGTGTCGGAGGGGACGGGCCCAAGGACCGAAGAGGCGCCCGAGCAGTGCGAGCTTCTCACGCAGACCGTAGGGGCATCCAACCAGACGGCGGCCCTCCTCCGGCAGGTTCCGAACCAGCCGCTCTTCGGCGGCCTCACGGAAGACGAGTTGATTTCCTACACGTTCGACCAGTTTCTGGAGAACCCCTCGGAAGACACCTGGCCGCTTTTGTTGCCCATGACGAAGTCGGCGGTAAAAGCAATGGACGCCCTGCAGGAGTACTCTGCGGAGAACTTCGCGGAGAAGCTCGAGAAATTTACCGTAACCGGCGCCTCCAAGCGAGGATGGACCACGTGGTTGACCGCTGCGATGGACGACCGGGTGTCCGCACTTGCGCCGATGGCCTTCGACATCTTGAACATGAAGCCCCAACTCGATCATCAACTGGACGCGTGGGGCGAATACTCCAGCCTGATCTCGGCCTATACGGAACGGGGGCTTCCCAATGTCGCAGACACCCCCGAGGGCGAGAAGCTGATCGAGATCGTCGATCCCTATCGCTACCGGGACCGGGTGTCACAGCCAAAGCTGGTCGCCCTCGGCACGAACGACTCCTTCTGGCCGATCGATGCGCTGAATCTGTACTGGAAGGAGCTTCAGGGCAAAAAGCACACGATGTATTTGCCGAATGCAGGCCACGGGGTGCAGAACGCCGAGCGGGTGTTTGGGACAGTGGCCGCCTTCGCCCGAGGAGCCACGGGAGAACTCTCATTTCCAGGGATCGACGCATCGTACTCGACGGGGACCGGAGGCGGCACGCTCACCGTGACGCCCGCCGAGACGCCCGGCCTGGAGCCCGATGCGATCCGTCTCTGGTGGGGGACCTCTGCCGACCGCGACTTTCGCGACGCCGAATTTAGCGCCCGCACGATCCCTGCGCAGGACGACGGGGGGTATCAGGCCCAGGTGGCGCGGCCCGATCAGGGCTACCGGGCGCTTTTTGGGGAGGTCGTCTACGAGGTCCAGAACCGGACTTTTTCCCTCTCGACCCGGGTCCGGATTCTCGCAGCCGGGGAGTCTAGCTCCGGTGCTCATCCGTCCAGCGCCCCGGCGGGGAATTGAACGAAAACCAAATCTTACAGCTACTCGCCGGAAGACCTCCCGGGGTGACTTCACCTGCCTGCGGCTCTTTATCGGGGTAGCAACTGTCCCATCCTATCACCGTCACAGGCGCCAGCGCACTCCCACTGAATGACTCTTGACACGACGGACATTCCCGACTTTCTAAAGATTTACGTGCCTCTTTTGGGCTGTGGGGTGCTTGTCTCTTCTATCGGCACCGGGGCCGGGTGGACCTACCTTCTGTGGCGCCCGCAAACAACGCTTGGGCTCATATTGCAGTCGGCCCTCACGTTCACGGTGAGCTCCTTTGTGATCGGGACGTGCGCCTGGGCCCTTCTCTCACTGATGGCGGCCGATGAGGTTGGCTATTTACCGTCGGTCCTGTGGACTCTCGTTGCGCTGGTGGTTCTTGCCATGCTCGGTGGTGCGTAGGGGAGCACACACGTTGGGACAAGACTTGTCCGGCCAGGGCTTGGTGGGATAGGGCCTGATGGAACCGGGGGGTTTTGCGCCGGCAGTTCCCTCTCCTAACGCATCTCTGAGCAGACCAATCCTTCAATCAGTTCTGAGCCTCGGCACTTCCAACTGGCCCCGCGTGTCTCGACAGCGGAATTGGCGTCGGGATCACATCGCTCCGATGGTCTACGTTCGCTCTGAGCCGTCAGGATGGCATAGAGAAGCAGGGCGGTACTCCGGCGCTGCCACCTGTGGCCCATGCTCTTCGCGCCGTCTCACGACCGGCACAGCGTAGGCCACCGGGCCACCGCCCTCCGGGGCGCTCGCCATTGCATGGGGCTCCCTGCGGCGTCCACGCTGACGGGCCGGCCCCGCCCGATACCCCACTGGGGGCGAAGAGAAGAAGGGCACTTTTGTCCCCAAAAGCATCCTACGTAAATTCCCCCACAGGACAGCCGGATTATCCCCCGCTTCGGCTTTGCCTGGCCTGCCAGATCTTTTGGACACATCTCTCGGCAACACGACTCTGCCAGCGCCCGGTCTCATGGTGGGACCGGGCGTTATGATTTTGCCCCTTCAGAAGCTGTTTGGCGGACTGTCTATGGCCACCCCGGGGAGTACTCGGTCGCAGCCCGGGGACTACTCGGTCGCTTTGCTCCCAGCACTGCGC
>CAZRPQ010000479.1:0-2264 GCA_964601725.1 uncultured Salinivenus sp.
ACCTTCTGGTACAGGGCCGGCCAGTCGTCGGCCTCGGCCCCGTGCTCGGTCATGTCGCCGTAGACGCCGGGCGCGAGGTCGAGATCGACGGGGCGGATGATCTCGACGTCCACGTCGTTCTCCCGCATGATGGCGGCGGACGTGTCCATGAGGGTCCGTGTGTGGGACGATTTCGGCGAGGGCTTGAGCGTGCAGTTCAGGAAGAGGGCGCTGAGCTCGGAGAAGTCGGTGTCGGAGGCGTCGCAGAGGGTCTGTTGCTTTTCGTTGAGGGACATGAGCGTTGAAGGTGGGAAGGTTGAAGGTGGGAAGGTTTGAAAATTGGCAGATTGAAAGTTCGGGGCTGGGTCGGCCGGCCGGGGGTGAACCGTCAGGCGTCGAGGGATTCGAGGTGGAGGGTGGCGTCGGGGGCGGTGGAGAAGACGGCGCCGTTGGGGACTTCGGTCCAGTCCTCGTCGGTGATGCGCTCGGAGGCGAGGACGGTGGCCCGGTAGTCGGCGCCCTCGGGCGGAGCAGCGTGGTCCTCGCCGCAGAGGGGACAGGCCCGAACGTGCGACCGTTCGAGGGCCCAGAGGGTGCGGTTGAGCCGCGAGCCGGCCAGGGTGGTGCCGTCCGTCCACAGCAGGTTCAGGGCGAGGATGCCCTCCAGTTCGTCGTGCGAGAGGGACTGCGTGTCGGCATCGGTGGGATGGGGCTCCGCGTCGGGGACCTCCTGCGCCACCCACGACTGGAGGCGCTGGAGGGCCGTCCGCGTCACCTCGTGCAGCGGGGCGTCCGGCGCCTCATCCCGCAACTGCAGCAGAAGGGCCAGCACGTGCTCGCTGTCGGTGGTGCCCCGGATGTAGCGTTCTCGCTCGTCGGACAGCCGGCCGAGGAGGTGGGGGCGCACGGCGTCGAAGGCCGGCACATGCCCGTTGTGGATGAGGAGGGCCGGGCCGTGCCGGAAGGGATGGGTATTGGCGTGCGAGGGATCTCCGACTGTGGCCCGCCGGACGTGCGCCAACACGGTGGTGCCCTCCGTCTTGAGCGCCTCCTCCCGGTACGATTCGCTCTCGGAGGCGGGCTTCACCTGCCGGAAGCACGAGGTGGTGCCGTCCGTGACCTGGCCCATGCCCCAGCCGTGGGGGTTGGACAGCCCGCGCGCATCCTCGCGGCTCTGCTGAATCATCGCGTTCTGGGTGTCGAGCAGTTCGCAGGCGGATCGGGTAGGATGGGTGGCCTGGAGGCCGTAGAGTCGACACATGTGTAGATGCGTAAAAACGGTCAGACGGCGAGGGTCCCTTTGCCTTGAACATAGGTCCGGCAGTCGGAGAAGGCGTTACGGCGCTCGTCCGGCCCCTCGTCCCCTCCGGAAAAACAAATGTGGGGGCGAACTGGCACGTCGACGTCCGGACTGTAACAATGTGAAAACGTCACTACACAGAGTGGCGATGGAAGAAAGAAGAGATGCAGTCTCCACCCTTCTCCCTGCGTCGCTTCGCCTCTTCCTGTCGACGGTTGATCACCCGTACCTTTCTTCGCTCACCAACCCCTCGTTGATCCATGATTGATCTGTCCTCTGTATCTTGCACCCTTTCGTCGCAGTCCCCACCCTTGCCCGGAGCGAAGCAACTCCTCCGATCCGGGCTCGTGCTGCTCTTCGGCGCGCTGCTCACGGTGGCGTTTGCCGAGTCGGCACTGGCGCAGCAGAAGATGAGCAAAAAGCAGAAGAAGATGCTCATGACGCTCAAGAAGATGAACAAGGCCGACGGCTACTTGAAGGCGCATCGCGACGTTGAGGAGCCGATGGAGCTCCTAGGGGGGCCCCTCTCCTTCACCATCGAGCAGGGCAGTGGAGGAGCCCGGGTGGCCCTGCCGGCCAAACGGCAGCTTGACAGCGATGTCTTCGGGACGCCCGACACGCCCCTTGCGTTCACCGGCACGCCGGGAATGTCCGGCGTTCCTGTTCCCTTCCGGGAGACCGAGGGGGGCCAGTTCACGCAGCTCGACCGGCCCACGCCGTTCGGCAACAAGAGCACCGTCATGCGCAACGGCACCATGATGCTCAAGGCCACCGACGCCACAGCCACCGATGCCGCCGCGACGGAGGACGAGGTCACATTCAAGGCCTCCTGGGAAGACAAGCAGGGCAACACCTACGCGGTACGATGCTGTGAGATGCTGGCCTCGGCGGGCGCTGAGTTCCCAACGTTCGGCGGCGTGATGACGAACCACATCCTGCACGGCTTCACCGGCATTGGGACGCCCCTCTTCCCGAGCGCGTACAC
>CAZRPQ010000480.1:0-2261 GCA_964601725.1 uncultured Salinivenus sp.
CGGCGTAGCGGTCGATCAGGGCCGGGGGCACGTCGTCGCGCAGGGCAAAGAGGGCATCGTCGGACGCGTCCGGATCGGTCCGGCAGGCGTCGGCGGGGCACAGCTCGAAGCCCTCGCTGATGTCTGATGTGATGGCGTACAGGAACTCGCCGTCCACGAACTCGCACCGCGTGATGAAGGGCTCGGCGGCCTCTACGTACTGCTGCAGGAGCGTGATGTGGGCCGGCGGCGTCGGAATGTCGCCATTTCGCACGGCCTCCTCAAACGCCTGGTGGGTGCGGAAAAGCTGCACACCGAGGCCCTTCCCGCCCCGATTGTGCTTCGTCACGAACGGCGTCGGCACCTCCTCAGCGGCCGCCAGCAGCGCCTCGTCGCCGCCAGCGACGGCTCGGGTGGCCGGGGTTCGCAGGCCCGCCTGCTCCAGCGCGGCGTGCTGCTGCACCTTGCTGATCTCGAGCTCGAAGGCATGCGCCCCGTTGACGACGCGGCGCCCGTGCCGCTCCAGCCACGCGAGCAGTTGGCGCGTGTGCTCCACGGCGGCGGCATGGGCGCGGGTGTGCGAGGAGGCGCTCATGCGGTTCAGGAAGACCCCCTCGGGCGGCTGATTCGTGACGTCGAAGTGCCCCTCGTCTACGAACCACTCCTCGTATGGCACGCCCGCCTCATCGAGGGCTGTGCGGAGTGGCGGCATCCAGTCCTCGTTCTCGTAGATGATGTGGGCTTTCATGGAAATCGGCAACTGGTCTGTCGGGGCAGTAACAACGAAAAAAGCCTCCGATGTGAGACCGGAGGCGGCAGCGACACGATCGTCCGGGCACACGGCTCACGCGCAGAGGAAGCAGAGCCAACAGTTCAGACAGCAGCACAGGTCGGCAGGAGCGTCGTACATCGGCGGCAGCGTCGGTGCCCAACGAAAAACCGCTGTGCGGTATCTCCCCGGCGTTCGCGAGTTCCGCTACGCTGCGGAGTGCACGACGTTGGCGCCCATCCCGATGTCCATCCTCCGCAATGTTCACTCTTGTACCGTTGGCGTTCTCAGGCGCGGCTTCCGTGCCGCTCCAGCACCGCATCGGCCTGCTTCTGGATCTCGGGCTGCTCGCGGAGGGCGTGGATGGCGTCCTGAGCGTGGTGGTAGGCCTCGTTGTGGTCCACGATGCGCTCGGGATAGTCCTCGCCGATGACCACTCCGGTGGCTTGCTGCTCGATGGGCGGCATGCGCCAGGGCTCGTGCACGTAGGCAGTGGTCTCCAGGGGCGCCAGCTCCGGCACCCAGCGGCGGATGAACGTGCCGTTGGGGTCCTGATCCTTGCCCTGCTTGATGGGATTGTAGATGCGGACGCGGTTGATGCCGGTGGTGCCGGACTGCATCTGGACCTGCGGGTAGTGGATGCCCGGCACGTAGTCGGCCATGAGGCCGCCGTAGATAGGGGCAAAGCGACGCCAGTCGAGCCAGCAGTCGTACGCCGCGAACGAGCAGAGCATGGCCCGCATGCGGAAGTTGAGCCAGCCCGTTTTGCGGAGGCGACGCATGCAGGCGTCCACCATGGGAAAGCCGGTGCGGCCGTGGAGCCACGCGTCATGGAGGGCCGGATCCCAGTCGTCGGCGCGCAGCTGATCGAACGCTGGGATGTAGCTTTCATGCTCAATCCGGGGCGCGTCCTCCAGCTTCTGCGTAAAATGACTGTGCCAGTGGAGGCGACTGTCGAAGCTGCTGAGCGACTTGCGGCGGGCGGCGGCCGCCTCGCCTCCCACGCCGCGCAGCTCCTCCTGCCGCTGCCGCAGTTCGTAGACCGCGCGTCGCAGGCTGATGGTGCCGTAGGCCAGGTGCACCGAGATGCGCGAGCACTCGGTCGTGGCAGGCCCGGGCTTCGACATGGCCCGCCGGTAGTTCCGGCCCCGATCGTAGAGAAACGAGTCGAGGGTACGGTGCGCCTCCGCCTCTCCAATTTGCTGAAGGGCGGCGGTAGACGGCCGCAGGCCGAGGTCGGCGTGGGACGGCATTGGGCCGGGCTCAATCCCCTCGACCGGTTCCACCGCCTCCGGCGGGTACACGAGCGGCTGATCCATGTACGCCTCCCACCGGTCCGCCCACTCGTCGCGGTCGTGGGGGCCGCGAATGACGCCGCGGCTCGGCACCTCCGTGAACGGAATCCCCTGCTCCTCGGCCCACGCCCGGACGCGCCGGTCCCGCTCGAAGGTGCGCCGATTGCCGGTTTCTTCGTGGGCCCAGAGGCGAAGCGGCCCCGCCTGCTCGCGGATTG
>CAZRPQ010000481.1:0-2254 GCA_964601725.1 uncultured Salinivenus sp.
TCGTCGAACATGGTGCTCCGTCCGTCCGCCGCAAACACGTAGGGCTGGTCGTTTTCGAGCACCCGGCAGGTAATCGTAGCGTCGGCGGGGAGGACGATGGGCCGGACCGTGAGGGTGTGGGGCGCGATGGGGGTCAAGATGACCGCTTCGACGCCCGGGGCAATGATGGGCCCCCCGGTTGAGAGGGAGTACGCAGTCGAGCCGGTCGGCGTCCCAATGATCAGACCGTCGGCCCAGTAGGTATTTAGGGGCGTCCCATTTACCGTCACCTCAATTTCGATGAGGCCGGCAGCCCCGCTCCGATCCAGCACAAACTCATTCAGCGCCCACTCCGTGTCGAAGGCGGAGTGAGACTCCAGCTGGGCCTGCAGGACGAGGCGTTCCTCGACCCGATAGTCGCCCGCCTCCAGCGCCTCTAGTGCATCGTGGATGTGCTCGATCTCGATGTCGGCCAAAAACCCGAGGCGCCCGACATTTATGCCCAGGAGGGGCGTGTCGTTGGACCCCGTCAGGTGAGCGGTGCGCAACAGGGTGCCGTCCCCGCCAAACGACAGCACCAGGTCGCCCGCCTCGGTGATGTCGGACACGGCGTGGTCGCGGCACACGGGACGGGAGAACAGGTCGCGTTCAACGAGACCCTCGGCGATCGGCTCGTGGATCCAGAACTCGAGCCCATCGTCCAGCAGTCGCTGGACCAGTGTAGCCAGGGGATCCCAAAGATTGTCCTTGGTCGGATTGCCGGTAATGCCGTAGACCATGGTGGTCGGACTCATCAGAAGGCAGGTGAGAGCGTGCCGAGGGGTGCCACGCCTGGTCCGCTGTTAGACTCGGGGGGCGTCGGACGTTCCGAGAAGAGGGACTGGGGTTGGCCCCACTGCGGGTGTGCGGGCAGGGGTGCTGGAAGCGGGAAGAGACGCCCCGGGTCGGCGTTCCGAACGTCGACACTACGGTCGGACGAGGTAGACGGAGCAAGGGGCAAAGACCGCCACCTGATGGCTGACCGTTCCGACCTCGGCACCGGAATCCTCCCGGCTGATCCGGTGGGAGCGCATGACGATGAGGTCGACATCCTCCTCCTCGGCCACCCGCGTCACCTCGGGGCCGCGTTCACCGTAGACGATGGTGGATTGCACCTCGAACCCTTTGTCTGCTACGTCCGTCGCCCAGGCCTCCATCTTCTCCTCGGCGTCCTCGCGGAGCTCTTCGTAAAATTCGTCCATTTCGCCGGGCTCCTCGTCCTGCAGGGTTTCGATGACGTGGAGCAACTGGAGGTACGTGTGATCTGGAGTGCTCAGTTCCTGGGCCGTCTCGAGGACGTCTTCGTTGGTACGGGAGAGGTCGACCGGGATCAAAATGGAGTCGTACATGAAGCCAGGGGGTGATTCGAGAGAGACGGACGCGGAGGGCCCCGCCGGACCGGCAGGGCGGTCGGCGAAATCACAAGAGTGGCGTGGATCTCACAGTCCTATTGTATCATTTAAACCGCGAAGAGAAAAGCGACCGGATGAGTTCGTCTGAAGCGACCGTGGCGACATGACCCAGTCCGAGCTTCACGACCTACGACGGGCCCTGGCGCGCCGCCTCAAAGAGAAGGCCGAGCTGGAAGAAGAGGTCCGCGCGATGCAGTCGCGTTTCGAGGACGAGGTGGCCCCGTTGCAGGAAGAAGTGCTTCGCCTACAGATGGAACGGCTGAAGGAGGCGGCCCAGGCCCGCATGCGGAGCGCACGCCTCCGGAACGCCTATCACGACGCCCAGGACGCCTACGAGGAGTTTCAAGAGCAGCGCACCCCGACCCTCCGGCCCGTCGACTCCTCCGGCGAGGACCTGAAGGCGATCTACCGACGGGCCACGAAGCTGTGCCACCCCGACGCCGTGCCTGATCCCTACCAGGAAGAGGCGGCGGCGACCTTTCAGGCCCTCGAGTCGGCCTACGACGCGGACCATCCCGCCGCCGTCCGTGCCATCGCCGAGGACCTCGAACAGTGGGGGTTTCCCCGAGCCCCCTCCGCCCCGGCCGATGACTCGGCGTCCCGTACGGAGGCCTCCCTCCGCCGCGCCGTGTCGGACCTGGACACCTCGATCGATCAGCTCCGCGCGTCGGAGGCGTACCGGACGATCACCGACTCGACCGACGTGGACGTCGAGTCGGTCGTGGGGGCGCAGAAGCGAGCACTTCAACGACGACTGCGCGAGCTCAAGCACCGCCAGCGTGCCCGTTTCTGACACTCTAGCGACGGTGGATCCCGGGCCGCCC
>CAZRPQ010000482.1:0-2245 GCA_964601725.1 uncultured Salinivenus sp.
CCAGCGCTCCGCTCGGAATGACGATTTTTAAAGTTGTTTTGCTGGCCTACTTAGCCGATCCGTCTCCGGACGGAGGCCCCGCTGACTTCCTTCCACGACAGTCTTCTGTTTCATGCACGGTTCGTTGATTGCACCACTGCTCAGGCGTTCGGGCCGCTCGGCCCTACTGATCGTCGTCCTGGGCGTGGGGCTGGCCGTGGGGGGCACGCCGTCCCCTGCACTCGGGCAAGACGCAGGCGCTGGGGCCTTCTCGCGGCTTGGGTTCGGGGCGCGGGGCATGGCGCTGGGCAACGCGCTGGTGGCCGACGCCTCCGCGGACGTGAGCCCCCACTACAATCCCGCCCTTTTGCCGTCGGCCTCCGGCCAGCGGATCTCGGCCTCGGCCGCGCTCCTGTCGTTCGACCGCGAGCTCCAGTTTCTCGAGTTCACGACCCCCCTCGGGCCCACGGCCGGGATTGGGCTGAGCCTCACGCACGCCGGTGTCAACGACATCGACGGCCGCAACGCCGACGGGGTCCACACCGAAACCCTGTCGACCGACGAGTTCGCCCTCTCCCTCGCGTTCGGCAATCGCTTTGCGGACTGGTTCTCGGTGGGCACGGCCCTCACGCTCTACCAGTCCGACCTTGTGCCCGAGGTGGACCCGGTGCGGGGCTTCGGCGTCGACCTCGGCGTGCGCGTGCAGGCCACCGATCGGTTGTCCCTGGGCGGTACGGTCAACGATTTGCTGGCCAAGTACGAATGGGACGCGTCGGGGATCGGGGGGGGAAGTCACACGGATCGCTTCCCGGTACGGGTGCACCTCGGGGCCAGCTATGCCCTCCTCGGCGAGCGGCTGCGCCTCCTGGCCGAGGTGGAGTCGCGCTCCACGGAACGGGACCGGCGCGCTTCGGACATTCTCGTCACGTCTGGCGGCCCGCGGCAGCAGTCCCGCACCGAGTCCTTCTCCCTTCTCGACGTGCGAGGGCGGGTGGGGGCGTCGTTCCGGCTGGTCGACATTCTCGAGGTTCGGGCCGGGCTCGACCGCATCGGGGTCGACGGCACGACCGGGCTCCGGCCCAGTGCCGGATTCGGGGTGCAGCAGTCGGTGGGCAATCTGGACCTGCGGATCAGCTACGCGGCCACGCTGGAGCCGTACGTCCGCACGGTCATGAACACCGGGACCGTGGAGCTCTTCCTGTAGGATTTCGGGTTGGGCGTTGAGGGTTGAGCGTTAGGGGTTTTCGGGAGTGGAGGTTCGGTTCGGAACGCTCAAGTCACGAACGTTCAACTCCCAGTCCCCCGCCGATTAGCGCACCACCGTCATCCGTTGCGTCTCGGTGCGGCCCGCGGCGCGGTGCCGCCGCAGGTGGGGAGGCCGGCGACGTTGGGACCCGGGCGCAGTCGCTGCTTCCGGACTGCGGGGCGGCGCCTGGTTCTGGGGCCGCAATGGGCGGCTGGTCTCTGGGTCCGGCGAGGGGCCGTCCCTCCACGCTCCTTCTGTGGGCCTTCTCTGCTACAGCAACGAACGAGCTGCTCACGCCACCCACCGACCCACAGCCGCGCTCCGGGGCGTTTCTTGGAGCCTCGTCTCCTCCGGACTGCCGGGCGGGCCGTTTTATCACCGGGGGAGCGCCCTGGAACGGTGTGCTGCAGGACAACGCGAGGCGAGCGTCGTACCATGCGAAGACCCTTACACGAGGCTGAGCAGAAGGGGGGAGCAGTACCGAAAGTCCGACTCCTTCGTCTCAAGCGGGGACGTGGGGACGACACCGGCGGTGTATTCTCCACTCGACGTCCGCGCCACCCGCCCCGTCGGGGCGTAGGTGGAAATGATCCTCGTTCCGCCCGCCATCTCGACGAGCGAAGGGTCTTCCCCGTAAGCGCGTCGTGCTCGATGGTCTGGCCCAGTTGGTCCCGGAGTGGTCTACGGACTCACGGCAAACGAGAGAGGCGTCCGGCTCTGTTGCGACTTCGAGCATCGGACCAAAATCGGCGTTGGGGATCAGAGCTGCGTCGGGCCGTCCGGCACGAGCTGGGATTGGTCGAGCTCCTCCCCGGCGAAGACCCGAATCTGCCTCTCGTCGTCAACGACCCAAACTTCGTCGGCGCCTGACTCGAAGTAAAGCGCTCGCTTTTCCTGGATTTCCGCCGCTGTATTCGAAGAACTGACGACCTCGACGCAGATCTCCGGAGCCAGAGTAGAGGGGTCATCGGTCTCGTCCATCTCCGCCTCGCGTTCAGGACTGGTCCAGACCACGTCCGG
>CAZRPQ010000483.1:0-2240 GCA_964601725.1 uncultured Salinivenus sp.
ATCCCTTCTACACCGGCCGGCGCCAGTTCGTCGACACGGCGGGCCGCGTCGAGAAATTCAACCGCCGGTACGGCCTCAATGAGGACGACGAAGAGGAAGAGGCGGAGGACGAGGCCGAAGAATAGCGCCCGGTTCCTTTCGACCGTCCGAACGGGTCACCTGTGTCGAGCGGGTGGCCTTTTCTGTTTTTGCGTTGGAACGGAGGGCGTTGGGACGTTGAACGTTATCGCGTTGAACGTTTTTGGGCGGTCGCGCAACGTTCCAACGTTCACCGCGCCACCGTTCCAACGAATACATGAGTAATTTCGACCCAGTATCCCTCATCGCCGCGAAGCGGGACGAAGCTGAGCTCTCGGCGTCGCAGCTCAGAACCTTCGTCGACGCCTACACAGACGGCACGGTGCCCGACTACCAGATGAGCGCCTTCCTGATGGCGGCCTACCTCAACGGGCTCTCGGCCGCGGAGGCCGCCGCGCTGACCGACGCGATGTTGCAGTCGGGCACGCACATCGACCTGTCGGACGTGCCCGGCACCAAGGTGGGCAAGCACTCGACGGGCGGGGTGGGGGACAAGGTGTCGCCCATTCTGGTGCCCCTCGTGGCAAGCTGCGGCGTGCCCGTGGCCAAGCTCAGCGGCCGCGCCCTCGGCCACACCGGCGGCACGCTCGACAAGCTGGAGTCGATTCCTGGCTTCCGCGCCGACCTGTCGGTGGAGGCCTACCGGCAGCAGGTGGCCGACGTGGGCGGCGTCATTGCGGGACAGACCGGCGAGGTGGCCCCGGCCGACAAGAAGCTGTACGCCCTTCGCGACGTGACGGCGACGGTCGACTCCATTCCGCTCATCGCCGCCTCCATCATGAGCAAAAAACTGGCGGAGGGCAACGACGCACTCGTGCTCGACGTGAAGTGCGGCCGCGGTGCGTTTATGAAGACGGAGGAGGACGCGCGCACCCTGGCCGAGACCCTTGTGGCCATCGGGGCCGAGCACGACATGCCCGTCGTGGCGATGATGACGAACATGGACGTGCCCCTCGGCCGCGCCGTGGGCAACTGGCCGGAGATCCGGGAGGCCCTTGCCTGCCTGCACGGGGAGCATGCCGACACGCCCCTCATGCGGATCGTTCGGGGCCTGGCCGGAGAAATGATTGCCCTCGGCGGGGCCGCCGACTCGCCCGAGGAGGGACGACTCAAGGCCAGGAGTGCCATCGAGAGCGGCGCGGCTCTAGACCGGTTCCGTCGCGTCATCGAGGCCCAAGACGGGGACCGTTCGGTCGTCGACGATCCAGGGACGCGTCCCGAGAGCGCCCCGGTGGCCGAGGTGACGGCGCCTGCGGGGACGGAGGGGTACGTCGCAGATCTCGACGCCCTGTCCATCGGCCAGGCCGCCGCGGAACTGGGGGCCGGGCGGCAGACGAAGGACGACACGGTCGATCCCGTCGCTGGTCTCACGGCCCTGAAAAAGCCGGGCGATCCAGTCGCAGAGGGCGACGTGCTTGCCCGACTCCACACCAGTGCCTCGCCCGACCTCGATGGCATCCGGGCGGCGGTGCGGGACGCCTATGCCGTTTCCGACACGCCCCCGGCTCGGCCCGATGCGCTGAAGGCCCGCTACACTGCCGACGGGTGGACCGAGCTCAGAGACAAATCCGGAAGAGAGGTGTAACAATTCGTCTCCGTGCATGGTATATGAAAGACGCGTTCACAATCTACACGACACCGACCCGCTGCTATGTCTATTTGGTCCCGTTTTAAGCGTGCTGTCAAGTCCCTCTTCGGCGGTGCCGTCTCGGCGATGGAGGACCCGCGCACCATTCTGGAGCAAAACATCCGAGAACTCAACGACCAGGTGCCGGAGATGAACGAAAACATCGCCACGGTAAAGGCGAACAAGATCATGCTCGAGAAGGAGGTCAAGAAGACGAAGGACCGGGTCGAGCAACTCTCCAGTCGCATCCGTACGGCGCTCAAGTCCGACCGCGAAGACATTGCCAAGAAGTACGCGAAGCGCCTCGAAGACCAGAAAGAGAGCCTGGAGCGGACGCAAGAGCAGCTCAAAGGCGCCGAGCGCGCCTACGAGAAGGCGCTCAAGGTGAAGAAGGCCTTCATGCGCGAGAAGGAGCAGAAAATCAAAGAAGCCAAAGAGGCCCTACGTCAGCACGAGCGGGCACAGTGGCAGGCCGAGATTGCCGACACGATGGAGCAGTTTGAGGTGTCGGGGCTCGATCAGACGCACGAGGAGA
>CAZRPQ010000484.1:0-2238 GCA_964601725.1 uncultured Salinivenus sp.
GACCGGCAGGTCGATGTACAGATCAAGCCCGAGCGTGTCGGCGCGGGCCGCGACGGGGTCGGACGGGAGGCGGGTCAGTCGGACGGCCGTGGCGCCAATCTCGGCGATCCGACTCAGTTCGTGGCGGGCCGAGTCGGGAGGGGACGGGGGCGTCCAGACGACGCCGCGGGCGGTGGTGTCGGAGGCGCGGGGGGACGAGACCTCGTTGTTCGTGGAGGAGGCCAGGCTGGGGCATTCTCCGAGCAGGACTCCCACCGACAGGAGGAGAAATGGGGCCCAGAAACGAAACCCGAACCAGTTCGGGTGCATTCGGAGGATCGGTCATGAAGAAGGTGGACGAACACGGGTTCCCCCAGTGTAGATATTCAGACGCACATCGATCAAGAACGCCGCGGCGGGAGGAGATGGTTTCTGTGTCTCCGTTTAATCCAAGTCACAGGGGGTGAGTGACGACTGCTGCTCTGATGGATGAGGTGTTTTTGATCCGTTTCAGATTTTACAATCAACACAGAGCTTTTATACTTCTTCGCGCAGTAGAATTGACAGCTCTTCCACGAAGACACGAGTTGTTGGGGGGCTATCCCTCAATCCCGTGCACCGACTGTTCTTGTCGCCGGGGGCCCTTCATAGAAGAGCTGAAGACCCACTCCCAGAGGCGGTTCCGCGTCGTGGCCAAAATTGGATCTGCGGAGGGGGCAAGTCTCTGGTGGACAAGCGCCAGTGACGGGCCAACCACGCAAGGGACGCTGCCCGGCTCAGTGGAGGCTTCTGTCCTCATTGGCGGTCGAACCTCGAGCATCTCGATGACCGAGTCGTTCTACTGGTTCTCACAATACGGAGATGGGGCACGCCAGTGCTGTGCGGGAGCCGACTGGTGCTAGACTTCCGACCGCTCCGCGCCGGTTTTCTCAGTATCTGTCCGCCCATAGAACCGGCGCTACAACACAATGGGCCCCTGTGCGAGCAGTCTCTAGCGATTGGGCCGTTGCCTGAGGGGAGGGCGAGAATTTGCCGAGTGCATTCTCGGAGGTAGGGCAACGAAGCACTTGGGAAGCAACGAAAGAACACTCCGGGGCGTACTCCCTCGGAGTCATCGAACATCCGAAAACGCTCAGTGCTCCGATGCAGCGACTCACATGCTCCCACGTCCGATGGGGACCGGCCCTGATGGGGGTCCTCCTGGTCTGGATTGTTTGTCCCCTTTCGCTGAGTGCGCAGGCCCAGTCCGACCCCCAAATTACCTCGGTCCAGCCCGATCCACTCGTGGGGAGCATCGACTGGAAGCAGCTCACCATTCAGGGGCGTGGCTTCGAGGAGGGCTTCGCCGTCCGGTTGCACGCAGAGGGCGTTGTAGACACGGTCGTAGAGGCACCGGACCGGTTGACGCACGTCGATCCTCAGACGGTGAAGGTGCGAGCCGTCTTTGGCAATGAAGCGAGCGAGTGGTCGGTACAGCTCATTCACCCGGACAGCGTCAGGTCCAACGTCTACTCGTTCAGCGTCGAGGCACCTGTTCCCCAGATCGATGTCGTGCGGCCCCTGCGCCGGTCGCAGGACGGGGAGGCCTTCAAGGTGACCGTGCAGGGCCCCACGCTTACCCCCTACTCAACCGTGCAGTGGAACGGAGACGATCTTTCCACGACGCCCATCAAATCCAGCCCAAAACCAAACGCGGTCACCATCGGACTGGAGGCCACGGTGCCGCCGGCCATGATCGAAGGCCCCGGCGAAAACGCGATTACGGTGCACACGCCCCCGCCGGGCGGGGGGACGTCGCCGCCTATGTTTTTCACCGTGACGACGCAGCCCTTCTACCAAACCACCTGGTTCTATGTGGGCGTTGTGGGAATAATTGTCGTGGTTGGGCTGGGGCTTCACTGGTTTCGGCTCAAAAAGGTGCGGGAGCGGGAGCTGAAGCAGAAGGTCCGCGAGCGCACCGAGGCGCTGCGCAGGGAGAAGCAAAAGACCGAAGAGCAGGCCGAGCGTCTCGAAGCCCTCGACGAAGCGCGGCGGCGCCTGTTCGAGGACCTTTCCCACGAGCTGCGCACCCCGCTCACCATGATCAGCACGCCCCTCCGCACCGTGCTGATGGAGGCCGATGAGGACCTGTCCGAGGAAGGGCGACAGCGGCTTGATGTGGCCTTTCGGAACGCAAAGCGGCTGGAAGATCTGGTGGATCAGGTGCTAGCCCTCTCGCACCTTGAGACAGATCGACTCACGTTGGAGCCGCGGCCCGGC
>CAZRPQ010000485.1:0-2227 GCA_964601725.1 uncultured Salinivenus sp.
ACAGGGCCGTGTCCTCGATGCCCTTCGCCGCCACGGGGCCGGTGTACTGCTGGAGCCGGCCCACCCAGTCGCGCTGCGCGTCGCGCAGGTCCTCGCGCAGTTCGCCCAGAATGGCTCGCTCGACGAAGTGATAGACCGTTGGCTCGGTCGCCGGGTTGCGCTGGAGGGCGCGGTGGAGGGCCTCCTCGATGACCTCGCGGGCGGTCTCGGGGTCGTGAGGCAGAAAGGTTCGGTAGCGGTCGATGGCGGCCACCACCTCCCGGAGTGCCTCCCGCAGGGCCGCAAGGGTGACGTCCCGCGTGTGATAGTCGGCCTCGGAGAGCCGGTCGAGCTCGTACGCCAGCCGGGCCAGCTCGCTGGAGAGGGTCTGCTCGATGACGAGCAGCTTGCTGCGATAGACGGTGGTTTCGTAGCTCGGTGCATCCGGCACGGCGCGCCGGTGGGTGCGGCGGAGCGCCTCCTCATTGTCCGTGTGTAGCAGTGCCCCCATCGCGTCGTTCAGAAAGTCGTAGCCCGTGGTGCCCGCGACGGGCCAGTCGTCGGGCAGCGTCTCGCGGGGCGCCAGAATCTTCTCGACCCAGATCCGATCGGCGCCCAGGTCCTGGAGGCGATCGAGGTACTCGTGTGGGTCGAAGAGGCCATCGATGTGGTCGATGCGGACGCCGTCCACGCCGTCTTCCGCCAGCAGGTCGCCGAGGAGGCGATGCGTATTCCAGAAGACCTCCTCGTCCTCCATGCGGAGGCCCACGAGGTCATTGATCGTGAAGAAGCGGCGGTAGTTGACCTCGCGCCCCGCCGTCTTCCAGTACGCCAGCCGCCAGTGCTGATCGTCCAGCAGCTCGTGCAGGGCGTCCCGGTCGAGCCGGTCGTCCAGCGTGTCCGCGTCGAAGGATATGTCCACAGCGTCGAGGCGGCGGCACAGGGCCTCGGCCCGCTCCCGGGCGTCCGGCCCAAGCTCCGCGAGGGCGTCGCGCACGTCCTGGAGGTCGAAATACGCGTCGGTCCGTTCGAACTCGGGGAGAAGCGCGTCGAGCACTCGGGGGTAGGTGCGCGGGCTCAGCGCGAAGCGGTGGTCGTAGTAGGTGGCGTAGAAGCGGCCTTCGTCGTGGGACAGTCCGATCTCTCCATCGTCGAGCACCGTGCCGTAGGTGTCGCCGAGGAAGGGGAGCAGGATTTTGCCCTGGAGCTCGGGCTTGAGCGGGTTCCAGTCCACGTCGAAGTGGTGGGCGTAGGCCGAGTGGCGGCCGTAGGCGAGCACGTCCTGCCATTTCTCGTTGGCCGGGCCCACGCCCGCGTGGTTGGGCACGAAGTCGAGCACGAGTCCAAGCCCCGCCTCCACCGCCGCTTCGCGCAGCGACTCGAAGCCCTCCCGTCCCCCGTAGGCCTCCCGCACCCGGTTGTGGTCGATCACGTCGTAGCCGTGCGTGCTGCCGGGGCGGGCCTCGGTGATGGGGGAGAGGTAGAGGTGGCTCACGCCGAGCGCTTTGAGGTAGGGCACGAGCGCTTCGGCCTCGGCGAACCCGAGGTCGGGGGTGAGCTGGAGGCGGTAGGTGGCGGTCATGGCCTGCTACGGGTGGACGGGTGGGGGTGTGGAAGGAGGGAGGAGAAGCAGGCGCTGGGGCTCAGTTCAATTGCAGGATCACAGCCCCGAAACGTATTGAAGATTTGGCGGGTGCAGGTCGAGGGTATACCTGCTCTGTTCGGTGCGCAGCGTCGCTTGGCGCTCAGGCGGTCTTCGGGCGTACGGTCACGTCGACCTCCAGCCCCGCCCGATCCAGCATGTTAATCAGCGCATCGGTGCTGAAAGTTTGGATTTTTCCGTTCGTCAGCTTGCTGAGCCGGGCCTGCGTCGTGCCCAGCTCTTCAGCCGCCTCCACCTGTGTGATCCCGCGCTCCCGGATGGAGCGGACCAGAGGGGCCATCAGGCGGACTCGCACTCGGAGGGTCTCGGCCTCGCCGCGGTCGAAGCCAAGGCCATTGAAGACGTTACCGGTCGATTCGGTGATGACGTTTTTCATGGCCTCGGGTAATACCGAATCCGTTTGTGGGGTTCGGTATGGACGTAGGAAAGTGTGGAAGTATGGAAGCAAGATACGTCCACACATCCGTTCTTCCAGACTTCCATACCCGAACGGAGCATGCGGAGTTCGTACAAGAGAGGGGTTTCCGCAGTCGTTGTATGAAATTGGGCCCGCAATCATTCCACTTGCACCACCGCCGCCCCGGG
>CAZRPQ010000486.1:0-2217 GCA_964601725.1 uncultured Salinivenus sp.
CACCGTCGTCCACGGTCGCCTTAACGCCTAACGCCCAACGCTTAACGCCCAACGCCCAACGCTCAACGCCCAATCACCACCCCGGCCGCAGGATGACGCCGAAGTCCCAGTTTTTGGTGCGCTGGAATGTGCGGGCGTAGAAGGCCTCAAGGACGATCGCCCCCAGTACGTTCACCCGAGCCGACACGCCAGCACTCGTCACCGGCTGCGCCGGGGCTGCACCACTCGCATCCGGGTTTGACTGCCGGATCGTATTCGACGAAAAGGACAGCTCCCTCAGATCCTCACTCGTCCACGCCACCCCCGCGTCGGCGAAGAGCACCAGATCGGTGGGCAGGTACTTGAAGGTGGCGAGGCTCAAGACCTCCGGCCCGAGGAGTGGGAGGCGAAGTTCGGCACTGCCGAGCGCCATCCGCGTCCCGTACAGCCGTCCAATCTTACAGATGCCCTGACGCTGGCACTTCGGCTCTTCGAAAATCGAGTTGAAGCTGTACCCCCGCACGAAGCCCACCTGATAGGGATCGCCGAGCGTCTCTCGGACGAAGAGGTCCGTAATCCCCCCTTGGAACCGACTGGCGCCGTAGTTCCCCCGGTGAAGTCCGCGAATGGCAAACGTGACCGGCTCGCGGTAGAGGTAGCGCCGGTAGTCAGCCAGGACGGACACGAAATTCCGAGACCCAAACTGAGGCGTTACCTGAAAGCGGTAGCGCCCGCCCTGCAGGGGCGAGGTGAGCCCGGAGTTCGAAAAGTCCCCGACGTACGCAAGGCTTGCACGACCGAAGTATATCGGATCCCGCGACGTGCCGGCATCTATTTCCTGCGACCGTCCAGCTCGATCGAACACGCGTGCCGTCACGTCGAATCCGTAGCGCGTGCCCCCGAGACCAAGCTCAAGTCGATTCGTCTGCGAGAATGGGTAGCTCGCCTGCCCCCCCACCTGCGTTCGGAAAATCCGCTGCACGATCTGCACGAGGTTCCCATTTTGCGTGCGGCCCACCTGCCCAAAGGCCGAGGGCTGATGCGAGATTCCCACCCCGTAGTTCATCCGGTTCTCCCGGTTGGAATAGAAGACCCCACCCCCGATGTCCTTCACCGTCCCGTTGGCCTGGACGAACACGCTCAGGTTCTGGTGGCCGAGAATGTCACTGAAGAGAAAGCCGACGCCGCCGGCCACCTGCGTCCCAACGGGCCCGCCCACCGAGGCCCCGACGGAGGGCGGCACAATTCGGTCGAGGTAGAGCCGGTCGCTGGCCTTAGTGGAGGCGGGGGATTCTAGATCCTTCAACCCCGTCAGCGGATCGTCCAGGTAACTACCCACCAGTCCCTCCCCGGTCGGCTGCACGGGTGGAAGCACCGCGGCCGTGCTCGTCTGCCCCTCGGGCGCCATCCGCTTGCCATCCGTCTTTTCCTCCGGCAGCCCCACAATGGAGTACCCCCCATTCGAGAAGACCGAAAACATCATCCGTCCGCTCCGGCGGGCCACCGACAGGGCCGGCGACTGCGCCGTGATGCCACTCACGCCGGTCTGGAGATTCGTAACGCGGTAGGTGGCCTTCTCGTCCAGGTCGTAGCGGTAGACATCCTTGAACCCGTCCTGGTCGGCGATGAAGTAGACGCTGCGGCCGTCCGGACTAAACTGGGGATTGTGCTGCATGCCCGTCGAGAAGGGACGGATCGTCCGGATCTCCCCGGACGCGACGTCAACTAGGCCGATGCGTTCCTCTCCGTACTCGAGCGTTTCGAAGTTCGTGCCGTTCGGGCCTCGGTCGGTCGTAAAGGCAAGGGTCTCCCCGTCGGGCGACCACGTGGGCTGCAGGGCCGCGTAGCGGTCGTTGGTAAGCTGACGCACGTTCTTCGCCTCGAGGTCATAGATGTACAGGTCACTCAGCCCCCCCTGGAGGCCCGAAAATGCAATGGATTGTCCATCAGGGGACCACGCGAGATTGTGGATTGCTCCCACATTCTCCACCGTCGTGCGCGTGTTGATCTCGCCCGTCTTGACGTTAAACGTATTGATCTCGTTGCGGCCCTCCGTAAACGTGATGAACGCAAACCGTCGTCCGTCGGGCGACCACGCCCCCGCGGAGTTGATGAACCGGAGCGCGTCGAAGTGCGGGTTCGACCGAGTGCCTTCGAGCTCCTGAACGATCTCGCCCGTCTCAGCGTCGGCGACAAAGAGGTTGGTGTTGAAGAGATTGCGCCGCGAGATGAACGCCA
>CAZRPQ010000487.1:0-2211 GCA_964601725.1 uncultured Salinivenus sp.
TGGGGGAGGGCACGATCTCGGCGGCGTTCATTCCCATTTACAGCCGCCTGATCGAGGAGGAGCGCTACGAGGCCGCGGGGCGCTTTGCCGGGGCCATCTTTGGGCTTCTGCTGGCTGCGGCCGGGGGCGTGGCCCTGCTCGGCGTCGTGTTTGCCGAGCCGGTTGTGACGGTGCTGGCGCCGGGGTTCCTGGACGACGCGGTCCCGACAGCCGTCGGGAGCGGCGACCTACCGTTCAACCGGTTCGACCTGGCGGTGCGGGCCGTGCGCATCATCTTTCCCATGGCTGGGGTGCTGGTCCTCTCGGCCTGGGCGTTAGGGGTGCTCAACAGCCACCGGCAGTTTTTCGTCCCCTACGTGGCGCCGGTGTTGTGGAACGTGGCCATCATCGCCACTCTCTTCGGCGGCGGCTACGCGCTGGCGGGGACGCCGGGGGCGCCGACCGCCCTGTCGAGCGACGCCCTCACGCGCCTCCTCTTGATCGCCTGTGTGGGCGCCTTTGGGGGCGGGCTACTCCAGTTCGGGGTGCAGCTGCCGTTCGTGGTGCGGCACATGGAGGGCTTCTCGTTTTCGGTGTCGACGCGTGTGGAGGGGGTGCGCGAGGCCCTGAGTGCCTTCGGGCCGGTGGTGGCGAGTCGCGGGGTGGCGCAGCTCTCGGCCTACCTCGACCTCTTCCTCGCCTCGTGGCTGGCGGTGGGGGCCCTCAGCGCGCTCCGCTACGCCCAACTGCTCTACATGCTGCCCATCAGTCTCTTCGGGATGTCGGTGGCCGCCTCTGAGCTGCCGGAGCTCTCGCGGTTGACCGAGGAGAAGGTGGCGGCGTTCTCGGCGCGCCTGCGCCGCTCGCTGCGGCAGATCGCGTTTCTGACGGTGCCCACCGTGGTGGGCTATCTCGCCTTCGGCGTCCTGCTGGTGGGCGCGCTGTTCCGGACCGGGCAGTTTCAGGCGGCGAGCACGTGGCTCGTCACGATCGTGCTTGGCGGCTACAGCCTCGGCGTCCTGGCGACCACCTTCTCGCGCCTGCTGCAGAACGCGTTCTACGCCATCGGCGACACGAAGACGCCGGCCTGGATCGCCGTCCTCCGGGTGACCGTCTCGACGGTCGTGGCGGTACCGATCATGTTTGGGCTCGACACGATCCCGGTCGAGCGGGTCGCGGGGCCGCTGCCGGGAGACGCGCTGTTCCTCGGGGCGCTTGGGCTGAGCCTGGGGGCGACGGTGGGGGCGTGGGTCGAGGTCGCGGCGCTGCGCCGACGGCTCCGGGGGCCGCTCCCCGACGCGTCCATTCCCTGGGGACAGGTGGCGCGCATGGCGGGGCTCGCGGTGATGGCCCTCGGCCCGGCGGCGGGCGTGTGGTGGATGCTGCCGGCGTGGGACGTGCTTCTCGTTGCGCCGCTCGTGGTGGGCGCCTACGCGGCTGTGTACCTCGGGGCGGCGTGGGGGCTCGGGGTCAACGAGATTGAGGCGTGGACGCAACGGTTCTTCGGATAAGCATGGACGATCGGAGAGGGGGAGGAGGGAAGAGATAAAGTCCGGAGATCCGTTGAAAGAGGAAGCTTGAACCATGGACCCGGGGTTGTCAGTAGCACCCGTTCAGTTCCGAACAAGCGCGAACTTCTTGGCTCGTACCAATCAGCCGTCCACGTCCCATGCCCGACTTCGAGGTCGATCTCGGTCCCGGCACCTTCCTCATCTCGGCGCCGATGATGCAGGACCCGAACTTTCGGCGGTCCGTGGTGCTGCTCTGCGAACACGACGACCGGGAGGGCACCTTCGGCCTTATCCTCAACCGCGAGCTCGACGTGAGTCTCGGCGACGTGCTCGACGAGTACGTGACCTACGACCCGCCGCTGTACATGGGCGGGCCCGTCCAGCGCGAGACGCTCCACTACCTCCACACGCGCCCCGACGACATTCCAGGCGGCATCAACCTGGGGGGCGATGTCACGTGGGGCGGCAACTTCGAGGTTGTACAGCAGCTTGCCAAAGGGGGCGACGCTGCGCCCGACAACCTGCGGTTTTTTCTCGGCTATGCGGGGTGGGGGCCCGGCCAGCTCGAGGGCGAGCTCGGGGAGGAGGCCTGGATCCCGGCCCCTGGCGCCGCTGACCTCGTCTTCGATACCAATCCCGACCGGCTCTGGCGCACCATCCTGCGGCGCATGGGCGGGGAGTACGCCGTCCTCGCCAACTTCCCCGACGACCCGCGAATGAA
>CAZRPQ010000488.1:0-2210 GCA_964601725.1 uncultured Salinivenus sp.
CGGAGGCCCCGGTCCACCTCGTCGCGTAGCGTGTTGAGCTCGCTCCGCACGTACGCCCGGATGTCGGACTGTTGCACGTCGACCGGCGTCTCGATCACGTAATCCTCGTAGGCCTCCGGAGGATCGTCGGGCTGGGCCTCGTCGGAGAGCAGATGCTCCATCCGTGCCAGATAGCCCCGCTGCAGGTTGCGGCGGTACGGCCCAATTGCGGCGCCCTCGTCCAACTCGTCCCAGACGCCATCACGCAGGGTTTCGAGCATGGTGCCGAGCGGATAGGCCTCCCCGTCGGCCACGGCCTCCGCCTCCAGCAGACGCGCCATGCGCTGCGGTCGGAGCAGCATGTTCACGACGTTCACCTGGGCCTCGCGGACCCGCTCCAGGGCGCCGGATGCCTCAATGCGGCGCAGCACGTCGGCCTCCACGAGCCACGCGGGCGGCTGGAAGGCCTGTTCGTTGAGGAACCGCAGGGCTTCTCGCTGCTGGGCGGCCGGCACCGGCTCGTAGACCGGTCCCTCCTGCGCGTAGGTCTTGTAGGTTTCAAAGACACCCCCGACGTGCCGGGCGGCGTGGCCCAGGTAGCGCTCCCACTGGTTAACGACCGAGCCGTACAGCTCCTCGAGCTCGTCGTAGTTCGCGCCGTCCTCCCGGGTCCACTCCATGAGGTTCGGGACGATGCGCTTGAGGTTTTCGACCCCGAGGCTGCCGGCCGCCACGGCATTGCGCCCGAGGTCCTCGCGCTGCGACCGCGGGTCGACGGGGCGGAGGGTCTGCCGGCCGTAGAAGTACTCGGGGCTGCCGGCGCGCTTCAGGATCATGTCGTCGAGGGCCTGCGCTTGCTGCTCGGCCCCCTCCGTCTCCGGCATGGCCTGGTAGCCCCACTTGATGGACCATCGGTCGTAGGTGCCGATGTCGGGGACGAAGCGCTCCACGCCGTCCCCCGGCTGGGCGACGTAGTTGAATCGGGCGTAGTCCATGATGGAGGGCGCCGTGCCGTGGCCAGAGGTGTAGGACGGCGACCGCAGGGAGTCGACCGGCACGGCGTGGCTGGAGCCCCAGTTGTGCGGCAGGCCCAGCGTGTGCCCCACCTCGTGGGCCACCACGAACCGGAGCAGCTTGCCCATCACATCTGTGTCGAAGTTGCGTCCCCGAGCCTCCGGATTCACGGCGGCCGTCTGCACGAAGTACCAGTTGCGAAGCAGGCTCAGGACGTTGTGGTACATCCCGATGTCGCTCTCCAGAATCTGGCCGGTGCGGGGGTCGTGGACGTGCGGCCCGTAGGCGTTCGGAATCTCGGAGGCAAACCAGCGAACGGTAGAGTAGCGAATGTCGTCCGCATCGAAGGTCCCCTCTACGTCCGACGAGTCTTTCGCCACGATCGCATTCTTGTAGCCTGCGGCGCGGAAGGCCTCCTGCCAGTCCTCGATGCCCTTTTTCACGTACGGCCGCCACTTGTCCGGTGTAGCCGGATCCACGTAGTACTCAATCGGATCCTTCGGCTCCACGAGCGCACCGTTCCGGTACGCCTCCGGGTCCGACGGCTCCAGGCGCCAGCGCGTGACGAAGCACTCCTGGGCGGCCTGTTGCTCCTCGGAACTGTAGTTGACGCGCTCCACGCCGAAGTAGCCCACTCGCTGGTCGCAGAGGCGCGGCGTCATGGGATCCCCCGGGAGAAGGACCATCGAGTGGTTCATGTTGACGCTGATGGTGCCCGTCTGCTCACTGGAGGGCGGCTTCTGGGCCTCGTACGTGAGAATCACCTCCACGTCCGTATTCCGGGGAAAGCTCTCGACCCCGTTCAGGTACGTCCGGTCCCCGTCGAGTCGACGCACCTTGTATTCCTTGCGGGCCGATTGGGGAAGGCCCATCGACGACACGTCGCTGGTGTAGAGGTCCGTGGCCTCGAAGACGACGCCAGTGGAGTCCTCGTTGAGGGCCTCGATGGAGAAGGACTTCAGGATCGGCTCGAAACTCGAATTCTGCACCGCCTGATAGACAGGATCCTCTGGATTGGCCGTTTTCTCGTGGCTGGCCACGCGGAGTAGCAGGTCGGTGCCACGCCGCTCCCACCGCAGCACCTGCGTGTTGGTCTTCTCGCCCCCGTAGGCCAGTTCCGCCTGCGCCTGCGCCACCCGCGACACCATCAGGAGCTCGCGCCCCAGCAGGGAGTCCGGAATCTCGAAGTAGAGCTTGTCCTTAAACCGGTGGGTCGT
>CAZRPQ010000489.1:0-2207 GCA_964601725.1 uncultured Salinivenus sp.
GACGGTGCCGTACGAGATCGTGGGCAACCTCGTCGAGCACCCGGAGGACGGGCTCCGAGTGGTGGGCATCGGACGGGACATCAGCGAGCGCAGGCGACGCAAGCGAACGCTGGAGCGGCAGAACGACCTGTTCGAGCGGGCCCAGGAGATTGCCGACGTCGGCGCCTGGGAGTACGACGTGCAGAAGGAGGAAAGCATGCTGACGGACCAGGCGTATCGTATCCACGGCCTGGCGCCCGATAGCGACATGTCGCCGGAGAAAAGTCTCGAATTTTTCCACGCTGAGGATCGCGCTACGATCCGGCAGGCATTCCGCCGGGCCGTCGAAGAAGGGGAATCTTACGATGTCGAGGCCCGCCTGATCACCGAAGAAGGCGAGGAGCGGTGGATCCGCACCCGCGGGGAGCCGCAGCGCGGGGAGGACGGAGAGGTCGCCAAGGTCCGTGGAACCATCCAGGACATCACCGAGCGGAAAGAGCGGGAGCGCCGGCTGGCAGTCACGAGCCAGCGGCTGGAGGCGATCCTTCAGCACACGAGCCGCCCGATGTTCGTAAAGAATCGGGAGGGAGAGTACCTCCTCACCAACCGGCACCACCGGGACCTCTTCGGATTGGAGAAGGGCGAGGCCCTCGGCCAGACCGACGAGGATCTTTTCCCCTCCGAGATGGCCCAGGACGTTCGAGAGAACGACCAGGTGGTCCTCCGCGAAGGAAAGACGGTAGAACGAGAAGAGCGGGTTCGAGTCGATGGGGAATGGCGCACCTACCTCAGCGCCAAGTCCCCCCTCTACGACATCGGCACCGAGCAGGACCCGGATGCGCCGGTGGCCCTCTTCGGGGTGGCGACCGACATCACTGAGCGCAAGCGGCGGGAACGGCGGCTCCAGCAGTCCGAGACAATGTTTCAAAACGCGCAGGACGCACTCTTCCTCATCGACGTGGAGGACGCGGGCGAGGATGGGGAGACGGAGCGAACGTTTACGGTCCAGCGGGTCAACCCCGCCTATGAGCGGAAGACGGGGCTCTCCGAGGAGGACATTCGGGGGCGTTCGCCCCAGGAGATCATCGGGGGGGAGGCCGGCCGGTACATGGAAGAGCAGTACCGGGCGTGTGCCCGCCGGCGCGAGCCGCTCGAATACAGCGAGGAGATACCGCTGGAGGACGGAATGACCCACTGGACGACCCGGATTGCGCCGGTGGTCGTGGAGGGGGAGGTGCGGCGGATCGTGGGCACGACCCGGGACGTGACCGAGCAGCGGCGGCGCAAGCAGCGTTTGGAGCGGCAGAACGACCTGTTCGAGCGGGCCCAAGAGATCGCCGACGTTGGTGCCTGGGAGTACGACGTGCAAGCAGAGCAAGGCGTGCTGACGGACCAGGCGTATCGCATCCACGGCCTCGCTCTCGGCAGCGACCTGTCGCCGGAGCGGAGCCTCGAGTTTTACCACCCGGACGATCGTCCTGCCGTCCGGGAGGCGTTCCGCCGGGCCGTCGAGGAGGGAGAGTCCTACGACGTCGAAGCCCGCCTGATGACCGAAGAAGAGGAGCGGTGGGTCCGCACCCGAGGAGAGCCGCAGCGGGAGAACGGGAACCCCGAGGGGGAGGTCGTCCGGGTCCGCGGAACGATTCGAGACATCACCGAGCGGAAAGAGCGAGAGCGCGTCCTCCGCGAGCGGCAGAAGAAGATCGAGGGGCTCTACGAGGCCACCCGCCGCCTGCTTACGGCCGACAGTCTCGGGGGCGTCGCCGACCGCGTCCACGAGGTGCTTCGGGAAGTCTTCGACTACCCGCTTGCTGCCACCAGCGTCGTCGAAGACGACACCATCGACCCGAGGCGGACCACCACCGACGACGCCCTGGAGGTGCCGCCGGCCACGCCTCAGCCGACAAGCGGGGACAGCCTCTCGGCCCGGGCCCTGCGGGCCGGAGACACGGTCGTCGATGACCTCGAGGCGCTGGACAACGACACCGAATACGGCGACCTGCGGTTCGGGGCCGGCGTGCCGATCGGGGATCGGGGGGCTGTGTTCGTCGGTCGGACAGATCCCGGAGAATTCGACGCCTTCAATCTCCGCCTGCTCGAGGTTCTCTGCGGCCACGCTGCGCTCGTGCTGCGCCAACTGAGGCGGGAGCAGGTTCTCCGCGAGGCGAAGGAGGCGGCGGAGAAGGCCAACCGGGTGAAGTCGTCGTTCCTCGCCAACATGAGCCACG
>CAZRPQ010000490.1:0-2195 GCA_964601725.1 uncultured Salinivenus sp.
CGCATACCTTAATGTAGACGTGCGGGGCCGCGGGGGGTCCGACGGCACGTTCCGGCCCCTCCTCCAGGACGGCCCCGACGGGGCGGCGGTCGTCGACTGGATCACCCGGCAGCCGTGGAGCGACGGGCGCGTGGCGATGCGGGGCGGGTCGTACCGGGGCATGGTGCAGTGGCAGATCCTCGCGGAGGGGGCCGAGGCGCTCCGGACGGTCGTGCCCACCGCCTCGGCGTATCCGGGGTGGGACTTTCCCAACGAGCACGGCATCTTCGGCAGCTACGCGGCCCGTTGGCTCTCGCTCGTGCAGGGCCGCGCCTCGCAGGGGGCACTGTTCGGCGACGAGACGTACTGGAACGAGAAATTCGAGGTCCTGCACCGGAACGGGACGGCCTTCGAGAGGCTCGACGACCTCACCGGGATTTCGTCCCGGATCTTCGAAGAGTGGATCCAGCATCCCCACCTCGACGACTACTGGCGGGCCCCGAGCCCCGATCCAACCGACTATCGCCGGTTCGACCTGCCCATCCTCACCGTCACCGGCTACTTCGACGGCGACCAGCCGGGTGCCCTCCGGTACTACCGAAAGCACATGCAGCACGGATCTAAGACCGGACGTGCCCGGCATCACGTGCTCCTCGGTCCCTGGAGCCATGGCGGCACGCGCCGGCCGGAAAGCGAGCTCGACGGCCTGACGTTTGCGGACACCGCGGCCATCGACATGACCGGCCTCCACCGGCGCTGGTATGACTGGGTCTTGCAAAACGGACCGAAGCCCGCATTCCTCGAGGAGCGCGTGACGTACTACGTCATGGGCGCCGATCAGTGGCGTACGGCCGGATCGCTGGACGAGGTGGCCGACACGAGCCGGACTTTCTACCTCCGCTCGCCCGACACAAATCCCACCGATCCCTTCGATGCAGGCCGCCTTGCCTCCTCTCCTCCCACGAAGGCAGACATCGACCGGTACATCTACGATCCGCGCGACACGGCGGACGTGGCCACCCTCAAGAAGATGGAGGACGACTTGACGGGCCCCGGCGCCGCCTTCCTCGACGGGCCCAAACTCCTCTACCACAGCGATCCGCTGAAGCACCCGGTCGAGCTCTCGGGCCAGATGCAGTTCGATGCATGGCTCGAGATGAACGTGCCCGACACGGATCTTGCCGCCTGGGTCTATGAGATCCGACCGACGGGAAAAGTCATCCATCTGGGCCAGACGGCGCTCCGTGCCCGGCACCGGAATGGGGTAGACACCGTCGACCTTCCAGATCCGGATCGCGCCTACCGGTACCGGTTGGATCGCTTTCACTGGACCTCCCGGCAGCTCCAGGCAGGGAGCCGGCTCCGTCTCGTGATCGCCCCGCTCAACACCCCGTCGGCCCAGAAAAACTACCAGTCCGGCGGCCCGCCGATGCAGGAGACCGTCGAGGACGCCCAGACGGCCACCGTCAAGCTTCACCTGTCCCCCGATCGTCGGAGTGCGCTGACTCTTCCGGTCCGTTCGGAGGCAGCGCCGTAGCCTCCCTAAGCGCCACACGCTACCGGACGACCCGAATCACGCCGGAGCGGGACGTTTCGTCCACCACCAGCCGGTAGGGGTACGTTCCGGCGGCCCACTCGGCGGTCCGGAGCGTGATCGTGTGCGTGCCCGGATCGTAGTAGCCGTAGCGACGCCGCGCGACCCGTCGCCCGAGGAGGTCGTACACCGTGATCGTGACCACGCCCCCCCTCGACAACTGGAGGTCGAACCGCGTCCGGGACTGGGCCGGATTCGGGTGATTCTTGCTGAGAATCGTCTCCTCGGGCGGATCGGGCTCGTCGGTCGTATCCGAACCGATTCCGTCCAGACTATCCACGATGGCCCCACGTTTGGGATAAAGATGGTCGCCCGGACAGGCGGTGGCCTTGACGTCTCGGTGCCCGTAGACGTTGCGGAGGGGGCCGTACTGGTAGTAGCTGCTCGTGCCGGCCGGATTGATGTTCCGACGATGGGCAATCCAGCCGAAGAGGTCGATGTACCCGTCGATGAGCACCTCGTTAGGCTGCTGATTTTCCGGCGGATGGAAGTATCCGAGGGCGGCCGTGCCCACGCTGCCCTCGTTGTAGCCGTCGTGCGCCCCCACCACGTCGCGGCTGTCGTCCCCATCCTCTCGGCCCTGAAACAGGTCCCCGGTCTGGCAGACGAGGTAGTTGTAGCC
>CAZRPQ010000491.1:0-2194 GCA_964601725.1 uncultured Salinivenus sp.
CGGGCGACAGGCCCCTCGGCACCGTCGCCCGCGTCCGCGACGACGTGGCCGCCGACTTCGACCTCGACACGCCCGTCTTTGTGGCCGAGTTCGACTGGGCCGCCCTCGTTGAGGCCGCAAAAGCGGAGCAGCACCGCGATTACGAGCCGGTGAGCCGCTTCCCGGTCGTGGACCGCGACCTCGCTGTGCTCGTGCATTCCGACCAGCCGGTGGGGCCGCTCCAGGCCACGATCCGCGACGCCGGGGCGCCCCTGCTCCGCCGCGTCGACGTGTTCGACGTGTACGAGGGGGAGGGGATCGGAGCAGACGCCAAGAGCGTGGCCTTTACCCTCCGCTTCGGCGCCGACCGCACGCTGACGGACGAAGAGGTGGACACCCAAATCGACGCCATCGTCGAGGCGCTCGAACAGGATCACAACGCCCGCCTCCGACAGTAGCAGGCGGATGTGGGCAGGAGCGTTCGATGCACCTTCCTCTTTTCCCCCACTCCCCTTCTCGCCCACTCTCCCTTTCCCCATGAACCGCCGCCTGCTGTATCCCTACCTCGTGATCGCCATTCTCGTAGTCGTCCTGCTGATCTTCGGATAGCCATGATCTGCCGCCGGCCGTGTCGCTATCTCGTCGCCGCCCTCTTCCCGGCGCTTCTCCTGGCCGGGTGCGACCAGCAGAGCCCCGAGCCGTTCTCCGTCGAGGTGCGCGTGGAAACCCAGCAGGGGGAGCCCGTGGAAGGCGCGTCGGTCGGAGTGCGCCCGTGCTACGGATCGGGGAGCGAGGCGGCCTGCAGCGGCAACGCCCTGTTCCAGGGGACACCCGCCTCCCAGTCCACGAAGCCCGTAGAGCTGGTCGCCTGGGAGGTCCGTCGGGAGGGGACCGACGCCGTCCTGACGTGGACGACGGCGAGCGAGACCAACAACGACCGGTTCGAGATCATGCGGAAAATTGAGGACGGGTCGTTCGAACAGATCGCGACCGTCGACGGACAGGGCACGACCGACGAGGCGACCGACTACCAGTACCGGTACGAGAATCTGCGGAGCGACACAGAGTACCAGTTTCGTCTCCGTTTCGTCGCCACCGACGGGGACGCGCAGATGTCGCAGCCGGTCGCCCTCCAAGTGCCCAAATTGCCCCGAATCGAGCCCCTGCGTCCAAACCCGCTTCGCAGCAGTGCCACCTTTCAAGTGGAGGTAGGAACCACGTCCACCTATCGCTCGACCATGCACACTCTCGACGGGACACAGGTGGAAACCCTCGTGGACGGCCCGATTGCTCGGGGCATCCACCAGCCTCTCTGGTCCCCAGAGGAACTGGCCGACGGCCTGTATGAGCACCGCACTCACATCCGCACGGGCGGAGAGATCGTGGCCCGCGACACCACTTACGCCGCCATCGTCCGAGATCCGGGGAAGGCGGCCCCGCTCGGCACGACCGGCGAGCGCGGAGGGGTGTCGACCACGGCCCGCGTCCGGTTCCCGAGCCTCTTCGACGTGCCGGCGTTCGAGGCGCGCGACGCGCAGGGGAATCGCCTGGGCGAGATCCAGGTCACCTCGACCGTCCAGTTCGTCGTGACGACCCCAAACGGCCAGCAAACGTACCGACGGTCGATCGTGGACGGGAAAAACACGGTTACGCTCACCGTCTCGCCTTGAGTTGCCGAGGGCTGTTCCCTATCGTGGCTCATGCAGGCCCCTAAAGAATCACTTGAACGAATCTGGGGAACTGGCTTCGGACCAGGGGCTTCACTGACCCGTCGGCGCTGCGTTCACACCTGCGTGGTATCTGTTATGGACGATCCGCCCCACCCGTCGTTGCCCGACTCTGATCCCGCCCCCCCGGTGCCGGCGTCGGTGCGGGCCGACGAGTCGGAGGTCGAGGAGGACCTCACGCACCTGCCCCCCGAGTATCGGGCGACGGTCCGCGATCTTCGGGCGCAGGTGAAGCGGGCCACGACGGCCCTGCGTCGCCTCCAGACCGAAAACGAGCGCCTGCGGCGCCGCGTGGAGGAACTGGAGCAGCGCCCCGCGATCCAGCCGGACACCACAGCCCTCGTGCTCGACGACGATCCGGAGGCCCTCCGCGACCGCATCTCCTCCTTCATCGACGCCATCGACACGTACCTCGAAAACGGACCCTCGGCTCCGGAGGAGACACGTCCGTCCGAAAACACCTCCGCCGAATAATCTCATCGCCCTCC
>CAZRPQ010000492.1:0-2191 GCA_964601725.1 uncultured Salinivenus sp.
GGTGGGCGTAGTACTGGGCGGCCTGCTTGGCATTTCCGACGTAGAATTCGACGTAATCGGTGCCGTTGATCGGAAGAAAATCTTCGGGCGTCTCAACGTCAGGGTGGGAAGCAACAGTCGGGTCTGGCATGGGCAAACAGGAAGAGCTGTGTGACGGGCGACGAGTTCGGAAGCGCTTTCAAAAGAGCTACTTTTCCCCGGTCCGAACGTTCCGGGCGGCCCGGGGCGAACTAGGGGCTCATCCCGTTCGGCTGCATCGTACTCGACACGGCCGTGAGTTGGAACCTGATGGGCAGTTTCAGTCGAATTGGAACGGGGGTTCCGTTGTGTTTGGCAGGGACAAATCGAACTGAGCGCACGCCTTTCACGGCGGCGGAGTCGCACAGCGGGTGAAGAGAGTCGCGAACCTCTACGTTCGTGACCGTACCGTCGGTTTTGACTGTGAATGCCAGTTTGAGTCGACCCTCGATGCCCTGTGCCTGGGCCTTCTTCGGGTAACTGATGTGAAGATACAGGCGTCCCATGCCCCCGATGATTTGGGGCTTCCGGTCCGCAATGCCGAGCGTCTCGACCGGCCGCACGTCGTCCTGATCAGAGGCATCTCCTGAATCGCTCGGGGACGATTCGGGACTGGGGGTCTCCGCGGAGGCGGGGCGCGTCGGTTGCTCAGGGCGAGGGGAGCGGGGATCGGTCGGGGGCGGGCCCTTTTTCTTCCCTTTCGAGACTGCCTCTTTTTCCGAAGCCGTCTCTTTTTCGGGGGGACGCTCGGGATCCACGTCGCTGAGGACAATTCGGTCGGTGGACGACCGGGCGAACCAGCCCACGCGGTTGATGGTCATCCGAAGGGGAAGATGCACGAGCGCGAGCATAAGACAAAGGCTCGTCGCCAGTCCCAGCATGATCCGGACCGGATACGCATCGAGGACAGAGGACTCGGCCGAACGGGAACGAGAGGCACTCATGGTGCGAGATCAAAGAGGAAAAGGAATCGATCCATCGTTTCTTTTTACGAATAAGCGTTGAAAAGGTCCCGGGGTGAGGACAGGGATCGGGGCCGGCGGTCCTCGGAAAATGCTGGCCTCTTTGCTCTCCTCTTCGAATCAAAATGCTGGTGCCAGGTGTGGCATGCCCGTAGATTCGCGGTCTTCTCTCCCGTCCCCTCCACGCCGATGTTTTCTGCCCTCGTTCTTGATGAAAAAGGTGGTGAGGTGCGTGCCCGCGTCCGCCAATTGGACGAGAACGACCTTCCGGATGCCGGGCCGGACGAGGTGCGCCTCGAGGTCCTCTATTCGAGCCTGAACTACAAAGATGGGCTGGCGGTGACGGGGAGCGGGCAAGTGATCCGCGGAGATTATCCGATCGTGCCCGGCATCGATCTGGTCGGGCGCGTGCTCGACAGCAACCACGCGGCATTTGAGGAGGGCGATCTCGTCATTGGAACCGGCTGGCAGTTGGGGGAGGTGGACTGGGGCGGATACACGCAGCGGGCGACGGTGGACGGCAACAAGCTGGTGCCGCTTCCGGACGACCTCTCCCCCGCCCGGGCCATGACCATCGGGACGGCCGGCTTTACCGCGATGCTGTCGGTGATGGCCCTGGAGGAGCATGAGGTGCTCCCGAGCGACGGGGAGGTCGTGGTCACCGGGGCGTCGGGCGGCGCCGGAAGCATTGCCGTCACGCTTCTTGACGCTCTCGGGTACGATGTCGTTGCCTCGACAGGGAGCGAGGACGCCCACGAGTACCTTCGGGCGCTCGGCGCGGACCGCATCGTGCACCGCCGCGCGTTCGAGGGCGGCCCCTCGCGGCCCATGGAGTCGGGCACCTGGGCCGGCGCCATCGACGCGGTGGGCGGCGACACGCTCGCGACCCTCATTGCCCAGTTGCAGCGGCACGGAAGCGTGGCGTCGTTCGGCAATGCGGGGGGGCACGAACTGCACACGACGGTGCTCCCCTTCATCCTGCGCGGGGTCAGCCTGCTGGGCATCGACTCGAACACGTGCCCCAACGACCGTCGTCGCACGGCCTGGGGCCGGCTGGCGGAGCTCCTTACCAACGACCACTTCGAGCGCATTCGGGCCCGTACGATCACGCTCGGCGACATTCCGGCGGCGAGCCGGGAGATTCTGGACGGGCAGGTGCGAGGGCGCATTCTGGTCGACGTGCAGGCGTAGTTCGTTGTGCGTTGAGCGTT
>CAZRPQ010000493.1:0-2175 GCA_964601725.1 uncultured Salinivenus sp.
TTGAGGGTTGGGTGTTGAGGGTTGGGTGTTAGGGGTTGGGAGTTGAGGGTTGCGTGTTGGGGATTCGGCGTTGGGGGGTTGGCGTTGGGGGAGACTGGGGCGTGGCGTGTTTCCGCCGGAGGGGGGACGGGGCTATTCATCGGGGTCGATTGAGACGGCGCCCTGCTCGTACTGGTCCGGGCGGCGGTGACGGAGAAACAGTTGCCGCGCCGGGGCGTCGGCCTTCCGGTCCAGGGCCACCGACGCGTGCAGAATAGCCTCTTCGGCCTCGGGCGCCTGGGCCACGACCTCGCCGAACGGATCTGTCACGAACGATTGGCCCGCGAAGGGCATGTCGCCCTCTCGTCCCACCCGGTTCGCGAGCGCCATGAAGAAGCCGTGCTGGAGGGCCGCCACGCGGAGTTCGGCCTCGAACATGCCCTCAGGCCACTCCCCGACGGTGCCGGCCTGGGGGACCGCCACGATCTCGGCGTCCTGCAGGGCCAGCGCGCGCAGGTATTCGGGATAGTGCCGGTCGTAGCAGATGGCCACCCCGAGCCGCCCGACGGCCGTGTCGTAGACCGGCGCCCCGGTGTCGCCGGGGGCGTAGTAGCCCTGCTCGTGGAAGTGCTCGTACTCGGTGATGTGCACCATGCGCGTCCGCCCGAGCAATGTGCCGTCCGCATCGAGGACCGGGGACGTGTCGTACGTCCGGTCGCCATCGCGCTCCATCAGATTGAAGACGACTACCACGCCGTGTGCGGCGGCCTGCTCGGCGATCGCCTCGGTGGTGGGGCCCGGCACGGGCTCAGCGAGGGCGACGGCGGTGTCGTTCCGATCCGCGACCGGCACTCGGGGATAGAAGGGCGTGAACGAGAGCTCCGGAAACACCACCAGGTCGGCCCCGGCCTCGGCGGCGGCTTCCAGGGCGCGCAGGCCGCGGTCGAGCGCCTCCGTTGATGAATTGGCGACGGACTGCTGCACGAGTGCAATGTTCATGGCGAAGAAGGAGGGATGGGAGGGTGAGTAAGAGTGAATTTCCCCATGGGTTTAGGAGATTCTCGGCGCCCCGGCAACGGGGGGAGGCGTCTGGACGAGTGTGGAAAAACGTTTGTGCGTCTTGCGCCCGCACCCAATCGAAGAAGGAAGGTCGTCAGGAAGGTCACGACGGACAATTATGATCCTCCGGGGGGGTCCTCCACCCGCTCTGGGGCAACGAAGGCGTCCGGGAACGCCGAGCGAGCGGTCTCGAGCACCTGTTCCGCCTGCTGCTCCGTGGCGAACGGCCCGATCCGAACTCGATAGAACGGGGCCCTCCACATAATCGTGACGGGCGAATCGGACGCCTCCGCGCCTCGAACGAGCGGGGGACGCTGTGGGGGCGGCTGCTGGTTCCACCACTGCAGTCCCCGATCGAGGATCGCTGCCGCCCGGTCCTTGTCCTCGGTAAGCTGGAGTTGGACGTGGTAGACGCGCGCCGGGGTCTCCGATTCCGTCGTGTCGGGGACCGAGCCGGGCCCCGAACAGGCGCCAATGAGCGCGGCTCCCAGAAGCATCCCCGTCACGAGACGAAGCGGAGACGGCACCACGGGTGGCATGAGAGTGCGTACGGAAAGGAGAAAAGCACGTATTGAGGCGGCGAGTCATTCTCCGACATCTACGCATCGCTCTGGAGCGCTGTTCGGGCCTGCTCCACGTCCGGAGCGCCTGCTCCGGGGGAAGGCGACGCCCGAGCCCGGTCCACTCGGAGCGCCAGTGCGCCCGCGCTCCCGTACTCTCACGCTCTCCCACATTCCCAAACCCCGACAGTAGCCGGCACCGACAGTAGTCGTGTGCCGTGCACGATTACCATCGGCACGGGACTTGGGCGCCCAGACGCCCGCACGCAGCGGTGTTCTCGTCAAAGACTTTCGCACGGCTCAGTAAATCGATTCCAACGTGCGATTGCACTGCGCCCCCTCGTTGCAATTCGACCCGCTCGAACCGATACTGAATCCGCCCTTACTCCCAGTTCCCTATTTCCACCGTCATGCGTGCTTCCCTCGCTCTCCTCGCCGCGCTGTTTCTTCTCACGTCCGGGGGATGTCAGTCCCCGGACCCGTCCCCGTCCGCCGCGGCCGTGATCGATAGTGCCCGTGCGACCCACGGGGCCTCTGTGCTCGACCCGGCCGTCGTCACGTTTGACTTTCGGGGCGA
>CAZRPQ010000494.1:0-2166 GCA_964601725.1 uncultured Salinivenus sp.
GTCGCGAGGTAGCGAATCGAGACCGGGTCGCGCGGCTTGGTGCGGCGGTCCTTGCGGGCGTAGCAGAGAGAGGGGGCGAGGGCCGCGACGCGCCGGGCGCCCGCGTCGCGGACGGCGGAGAGAAAAAAGAGCGTCCGCAGCACCTTGTCGTTGACCGAGAGCTCCTCGTCGCTAGGAACAGGCGTCCAGTGCCCTCTCCAGATCCGCCCACAGGTCGTCGACGGTGTACGATCGGGGCGCAGCGCTCGAAGAGAGCGGGGCCCTCAGGGGAATTCACGCCGAGGTGGAGGAGCGAGCCATCGGGGTGGGATTGCAGGCGCTGATCGCGGTGCGGCTCAAGAAGCACTCCCGCGACCTGGTCGAGGACTTTCGCAGCCACGCCTTGGGGCGTCCACCCGTCGTGTCGCTGTACCACGTGGGGGCGTGCACGACTTTCTGATTCACGCCGCCGTGCGCGACGCCGATCAGTTGCGCGACTTTGTCCTCGACGAGTTCACCACCCGGCCCGAGATTGAGCACGTGGAGACGTGGATCGTCTTCGAATACACTCCGACCTGGGAGTTGCCGGACGTGGAGCGCGCCGCGTGAGGCAGGGGGCCGCGCGATCTTCCGGCCCGGGTTCACGGGACCGATTCCATTCTAACACGCGCAGGCACCCGGCGGCTCGTGAACGCTCACTCAGGACGAGGCCTCCGCCTCGTACGGCCCAAAGTGCTTCTGCGGCTCGTCGTAGCCCAGGAGGGTCGTTTGCATCCAGCCGACGACGCGGTCCTGCAGCATGGCGATGGAGGGCACGATCATCATGAGGACGGCAGTGCCGAAGAGGATGCCCACGCCCAGGCTCACGGCCATCGGGATCAGGAACTGCGCCTGCACGCTCTGCTCGATGATGATGGGGAAGAGGCCGAGAAAGGTCGTTAGGGACGTAAGCAGGATGGGCCGGAAGCGCATCTGCCCGGCCCGCACGAGCGAATCGGGCCAGTTGCGGCCCTTGGCGCGCTCCTCATTGGCAAAGTCGAGCATCACGAGGGCGTCGTTCACGATGACGCCGCTGAGGCCCACGATGCCGTAGATGCTGAGCAGGCCGAGCTGGACGTCCAGCAGCAGGTGGCCCAGGAGGGCCCCAATCCAGCCGAATGGGATCGTGCTCATGATGACGAAGGGCTGGAGGTAGGACCGGAAGGGAATTGCCAGCAGGGCGTAGATGGCAAACAGCGCGAGCAGAAAGCCGATGAGCAACGCGCTCTGGGCTTTCCGCTGTTGCCGCTGCTGCCCGCCGAAGGTGAAGGTTGTCCCCGGAATCTCGCGCTGAATGTTGGGGAGCACGCTCGCCTTCAGATTCGACGTAATCGCGTTTCCCGTCGTGACCGACGGATCCACGTCGGCCGTCACCGTGACGACCCGGCGGCCATCCTGCCGGTTGATCTGAGACGGGCTGTAGCCGAACGACACGTCGGCAACCTCCTCCAGGGGCACCTGGGCCCCGGCGGCCGTCCGGATGCGGTACTCGCTCAGGTCCTCGATGGAGCTGCGCTGGTCGTCGGGGAGACGGGCGTAGACGCGCACCTCATTCTGCCCGCGCTGCAGCCGGTAGGACTCAAGCCCGAAGAAGGCGGCGCGCACCTGGCCGGCGAGGTCGTTGAGCGAGAGGCCCAGCGTACGGGCCCCGGGTTTCATCTCCAGCTCCAACTCCCGTTTGCCCTGCTCCTGGTCCGACCGGATGTCGAACACTCCCCCGAAACGGCTCAGCGAGTCCTGTACGGCGGCCACCGCCCGGTCGAGTTTCTCGGTGGTCGGGGCCGACGCCTCGACCGACACCGGCTTGCCCACCGATACGACGTTGGCCGTGAACGACAGCGACCGTGCGCTGGGAACCCGGCCGGTTTTTTCGCGCCATCGGTCCTCGAACTGCGCGGACGTGATGTCCCGCTCTTCCGGGTTGATCATCTCGAAGCTCACCTCGGCCAGGTTGGATTGCGTAGCGACGAAGCCCGCCTGGTCGGGGCTGCTGTTGGCCTGCGGCTGCTGGCCCACAGTCACGTACACGTTCTCGACGAGGTTCTGGCCCGCTTTTTCTTCGAGCTCCTCGATGGCCGCGTACCCCGTTTTCTGCAGCCGAGCCGTCATGCGCTCGGTGGCCTCCGGCGTGGTGCCCACCGGCATCTC
>CAZRPQ010000495.1:0-2163 GCA_964601725.1 uncultured Salinivenus sp.
CCCGACTGGGTCGGCTACTGGCGGGTGCGTCGCTGGGACGGGGAGGCACCCGCTGTGCCCACCTACTACGTCGCCACGACCGAGAGCTGGGACGTCGTGAAGCGAGAAGGGAACCACGATCCCCACATCGCCGCCCACCCGATCCTTGAGATCAACGAGCAGACGATTGTCCTCAAAGATGAAGGGGAGGCCGATGAGGATGCGGAGCGGTGGCGTATTGAGGTAGACGAGCAGACGCTCCACGTGACGGCGCTGACGGGGCCGCACGAGGGGGCCGTA
Organism: uncultured Salinivenus sp.; assembly: GCA_964601725.1. Lineage (GTDB taxonomy): Bacteria > Bacteroidota > Rhodothermia > Rhodothermales > Salinibacteraceae > Salinibacter. The sequence goes on from CAZRPQ010000495.1 coordinate 280, forward strand.
GGAAGTGCTGAACGAACGGACACGAATCCCCGACGAACAGAGCCCGACGGAACGGAGGAGGAACGCCGATGACGTTGGATCGTGGTCGCGTCGGACGCGCCGCGATGAAGCAGTGTCGCTCCTCGGAGGGTCATTTCGTGCTCATCCCCGTTCCCGTCAACAACTGTGCGGCCCCGCTCTTAGAGCGAGGACTTTCCTGAACCGTACTGCCCCGTCGATGCTCGATCGACTTCTCGGCCGCGTTCACGATACGAAACATGGAGCGCCTGTGCTGCGCGGCTATCTCTGGTGGGGCCTGGCCATCCGCGCCGTGCTACTCGTGGCGCTCGGGGTCCTGCTGCTGGTGGAGGGAAACGTGCTGGCCGAGTGGCTACTTTCGGCCCGCGTCCCGTTCGTGTCGGCGGACGACGTGCAGGAACTGACCACCATCTCGTACACCGTGATTTTCGTGCTTCTGACGGGCGGCGTCGGGCTGCGTTGGCGGCTCCTCCATCGGCTCGACGCCATCGAGCAGGCCGCCGTCCTTGCCGACACCTCGTCCGCCGAGGCGGAGGCGAGCCCCGACGAGTGAAGGGTGGAATTCCGGCCGAGCGGCGTTCGCCCTACGATTCGCAATCGGTTCCGGGTCTACGTTAGATTGGGGGGCACACGATGATCTCGACAAAAGCAGCGGGGGACGCACGCCCTTTCGATCAGTAATCCAATGTCCATGATGACTCGTGCCTCCTGCTGGCGACAGCTCGGACTGGCCCTTCTCCTCGCGGCCCTGGGAATCGGTCCCGGAGCCGCCGTTGCCCAACAGGCCTCCGATCCCACCACGCGGGTCGCCCGTCCGGCCCCGGAGCGCCTCGACACGCTCCGCGCCTACATCGACACCACCTGGAGCACCCTCACCCGCTCGCACGACGACCTGTTGGAGGCGTTGCCCGACGACAAGGTCGACCACGTGCCCGGCACGCCCTGGCCCCTCTACGTAGCGGCCAGCGAAGACACGACGGCGGTGCGTGAGCGCCTCGACCGGTCGCTGAGCGACGACGAGTGGGCGCGGGTGGACCTGAAGGTGTTGCCGGAGAATCCGCGGCAACAGATGGACCGGATCGATCCGCACGGGCTGCTCTACCTGCCGCACCCCTACGTCGTCCCCGGCGGGCGCTTCAACGAGATGTACGGCTGGGACAGCTACTTCATTTCGGTGGGCCTGCTGGAGGCCGGACGCGTGGAGCTGGCGAAGCACATGACCGACAATCATCTCTACCAGGTGCGGCACTACGGCACCGTCCTGAACGCCAACCGCACCTACTACCTCACCCGCTCGCAGCCCCCGTTCCTGGCCACCATGGTGCGCAACGTCTTCCGCGCCACCCGCGACACGGCGTGGCTCGCCGACGCGATGCCGCAGCTGGAGCGCTACTACGACTACTGGACGACCGGCCCCCACCGCGCCGGCGAAACGGGCCTCTCGCGCTACTACGGGCTGGGGGAGGGCCCCGCGCCCGAGGTGATGATGGGCGAGCGCGACGCGGAGGGGCGGTCCCACTACGACCGCATCCGCACCTATTACCGCGAGAACGAGGTCACCGCCTACGACGAGTCCCTCTTCTACGACGCCGAGGCTGATGCGCTCACGCCGCTCTTCTACAAGGCCGACCGGTCGATGCGCGAGTCCGGCTTCGATCCGTCCAACCGGTTCGGCCCGTTCAACGTGGGCATCGTTCACCACGCCCCCGTGGGCCTCAACAGCTTCCTCTATCAGTACGAGCGGGACGCGGCGGCCCTGATGCGCGTGCTCGACCGGCCCGACGCGGCACAGCGCTGGACCACGCGCGCCGAGCGGCGGCGAGGGCGCATGAACGAGCTTATGTGGGACGCCGAGGCGGGGCGCTA
>CAZRPQ010000496.1:0-2159 GCA_964601725.1 uncultured Salinivenus sp.
CCTTCTACGAGCAGTGGCGGCGCGACGTGAACGTCTACTACAACACGCTCGCCGGGCAGCTCGAAACGCTCGACTCGCTCCGCACCGACACGCTGGCTGTGCCCGGCCGGTACGTGGAGGGCCTCGCCTACAGCCCCGACACGTCCCGCATCGCCGTGCTTTCGGAGTTGTCGCCGACGCGGCCGGTGCGCCGGCTTCACGTGATCGACCGCTCGACCGGCGACCGGACCGTCGTGGCAGAGGGGCCGATCGAGCCCCCGGTGGCCTGGCGTCCCGACGGGGAGCAGATCGTGTTCAGTCGGCAGACGCGGGCCGAGCACGGTTCCCGCGTCGACGATCTGTTCATGGTGGCGGCCGACGGGGACGACGAGCGCCGCCTAACGCACGGGCGCCGCACCTCGGCCCCCACGTTCGGGCCGGACGGAGAGCGGATCGCGTTCGTGGCGACCGAGGACGGCACGGCCAACGTCCACCTTCGGACCCTCGGGACGGGCCGCACCACGCCGGTCACGGACTACGAGGGCGACGTCCAGATCACGGGGCTCCAGTGGCATCCCTCGCGCGACACCCTGGCCCTCGCCCGTGTCGACGCCGAGGGGGCACGCGAACTCGTGCTCTACGACCTGGGCACGGGCGCGTCGACGGCCCTCACCGACCCGGCCGCCGACGACCGGCGGCCGGTCTGGAGCCCCGACGGCGCACAACTGGCCTACACCTCGCTCCGGGACGGCGTCCCCAACGCGTTCGTGTACGACGTGGCGACCGACACGCACCGCCGCACGACGCACCTCGTCCGCGGCGCCGCGGTCCACGACTGGGTGCCGGCCGACTCGGCCTTTGGCGCCGACTCGGCCGACCCGGGGCCGGAGACGGCGCTCGTGACCTCGACGACCCTCTCCAAGACGAGAGACGGCGCGTTCCGCATCCCGGCGGGACGGTCGGCCCGGTCCGTCGAGCCCTCGATCCCCGGCCCGTACGCGGCCTGGACGACCACCCAGCCGCCCCGCACCATCCCGCGGACCCTGTCGCCAGACCCGTCGCTCGTCGAGTCCCGGACGGAATACAATTCCCTATCCAACCTCACACACCGAGGCTCCTTCGGCCTGCCGTACTACGAATTCTCCACCGGCGACTTCGGCATCACGGGAGCGACCTCCTGGACCGAGCCGCTGGGCAAGCACACGCTCAACGTGGGCGGAAGTGTCTCCTTCACCGAACCGACCGAAGAGAGCGAGGTCGTAGCGACGTACTTGAACCGGCAGCTGTATCCGACGATCGGTCTCAGTCTGTTTAGCGCCTCCTCCTCGGCCCGCATCTACGGGAGCGACCTGCTGGTGGAGGACCGCACCGGCGTCGAGCTGTCGGCCCGGTGGCCCCTGGACTGGAGGGTCGGGCCCTACGTCTCGACATCCGTCTCGGCCCGGGTGCGCTACGCGGACCTCGAGCCGCTCGACCTGGACGACTTCACGGGACTCAGCGCCCTCGCCCCGCCCCGCGCCGGCCGGCAGGCCAGCCTCCGCCTCCAGTTTATCCGCCGCAAGACACCGCCGTACCGGCACACGCTCGTCCATCCGCTCGACGGGTGGGGGCTGCGGCTGCGGACCACCGGCACGGCCGAGGTGCTGGGGGGCGACAGCTCGTTCCTGCGCGGCGACGTGGCGGGCTACCAGATCCTGCCGGGCCTCGGCACGCAGCGGATTTTCCTCTACGGACGACTGCAGGCGCAGACCGGCTCGTCGTTCCCCCAGGACTACATCGGCTTCTCGCGGTACGATTCGATCGACCTCCCCCTGCCGGGCGCCGTGCCCGTCTCGCTGGGCGACGCCGAGCGGGTGCGCGGCTACCGGAGGTACGTGCTGGGCGATCGGGTGGCCTTCGGCAGCGTCGAGTACCGAATTCCGTTCGCGGAAAGCCTGCAGACGAAGGTGCTCGGCCTCGTCGGGCTCGGCAAGACGACGCTCACCGGGTTTATTGACGGGGGCGTGGTGTGGAGCGACGGGGGTCCTGCAGACGGGGTGCAGCAGGTGGGGGCCGGCGTGGAGCTCAAAAACGCGCTGCGCATTGGCGGGCTTCGCATCGGGCACACCCTCGGCGCCGCCCGGTCGGTGCTGGAGGGCGGCGTGGAAAACTGGAAGGTCTATTACCGGGTGCAGACGGCG
>CAZRPQ010000497.1:0-2157 GCA_964601725.1 uncultured Salinivenus sp.
TTCGACAGGTCCTCGAGGGCCCTCTCCGCCATCTCAACCGCCTTTTCCGGCCGCTTGTCCTGACGGTAAAGTTGCACCAAAATGGTGTACGCAGTTTTCGAAGGCTGATCTGTTTTCTCAAGATAACGTTCCAGGAGGGGAATGACCTCACTCATTTCCTGAGCGGCCTGCCCTCCGTCCCCGAGCTGGGCGGCCTGGAGGCGAGCAAAGGCTTCGTTCAGAATGGGACCCGACGAATCCGGCCGGACTGCCCCAGCGGCGCTGAAGAACGCAGCGGCCCTCAAGAAATCCTCTTTCGACTGCGTTCGCCGGGCCTTTCTGAACGCGTCGGCGCCCTTCCGATACTCTTGGATGTAGGAGAGCTTGCGCTGGCTTTTTATGTTGCTACGCTGTCCCGGGTCGAACTTGATCGCCTTCTGCTCCGCTTGGCGGGCCTGCTCGTACCGCTTTTTGTACTTGGCCGGCGGAGTCGTGCTATCGGCCATCTGGCGCAGAATGCGGGCCTTCATCGCGTAGGCCTCTGCGTTGGCCGAGTCCTTGTCGATTGCCGATTCCACGCTGGTCAGGGCCTGCTCGTAGTTGTTCTTCTCCACGGCGTCCTCGGCCGCGCTCATGTCCGGATTTCCGGCCGAGCAGCCCGACAAAGCCGCGAGCCCGAGACTACCCAAAAAGAGTGCAAAGAGCGCTGACTGTCGCGTCGTCATGGTGAAAGGTCGTGGATGAGTGGGAGTCAGGTGAGGGTGTATTGACAGAATCCGGACCGACGACGGATGCCAGTCCGCATAGAACGAAAAAATCCAGGCGTATTTCCATGATAGCAGGAATGAAGAAAGCATTCAATACGTTTCAGTTTCTCATTCGTGAACTTCCGATCTATCGATCCGAAGGCGAGTGCGTTGTAACTGCTCATCTGCTTTGCTTTCTTGAAGACGTTTGCGGAATATATGTCCCCAGCGTGGACGGTCCGTGCGTCAAGTGCGAGTATTTTGCCGTGCAGGCCCGTTCCGCTCCCGCTTTCAGACGCGCTCCCTTTCGTTTTCCATAGCCCTTCCGTTCTTCATGGAATCGACCGATCGCTCCGATCCACTCGTTACGCCGAGCCTCCGGACGCTCCTTGACGAGATTCTCGACTATGCAGGTCTGTTTCCCCCGGCGGACCTGTCGCTCCAGCGGGCTTTCCAGAGCTATGCGGAATATCGCCAAGAGCAGGAGGCCTGGATGCTCTCGCGGTTTGTGCTTCCGGTGCGCCGCCTGCCGGACCTGACGTCCCATCGGAGGCTTCTGAAGGAGGGGGACCCCTACACGTTCTCGGTGCTCGGCACGGGAGGGGGCACGGCGAACACGTTTCTGAACGTGTTCGAGCGGGATCTGGAGGTCATCGACGCCTTCGAGGAAGAGCACGGAGGACGCGCGCAGGTCGACGTCATGGAGGTGCCTCTCCCCGAGGCCCTCGTAGGGGAGACGCAGGCGGCGCTCACGTCCTTCCTTGAGGCCCTCACTCGGAAGCTCGTGACGACCGGGACCGCGAAGCTCGATCTCTTCCTTGAGGTGCCCATGCGAAGCGACGCGGTGGAGTCCCGACGGCTGTCGGGACTGTGTGCTGCGGTGGCCGAGCACAACAGCCAGCAGGCCGTGCCCGCCCGCACCACCATCGGACTGAAGGTGCGCTGTGGAGGGGCGGAGCCCACCGACGTTCCCGCCGTCAGGGACGTGGCGGCCCTCATCGTGGCGAGTCGGGACGCTGGCGTTCCGTTTAAGGCGACTGCGGGGCTGCACCACCCGGTGCGCCACTACGACGATGGACTGGACACCGAGATGCACGGCTTCCTCAATATCTTTGCCGCCGCAGTTTTGGCCGCCGAGCACAATCTTGACGTGCCCGACGTGCAGGCCATCCTTCTTGAAGAGACCGCGGACAACTTCCGGTTCCTCAAGGACGCCTTCGCCTGGCGCGATTTGACCGTGTCTCTCGATGGGGTGCAGCACGCTCGGGACACCCTCGCCCTCTCGTTCGGCAGTTGCAGCTTCGAGGAGCCGATCGACCACCTCCGCGACCTCGAATTGCTCTAATGCCGTCCGGCTTCCTCTCGACGTTCTGTGCCCGGCCACTACTGCCGCCAGAACTCACGACCCATCAACTCACGACCCATCAACTCA
>CAZRPQ010000498.1:0-2153 GCA_964601725.1 uncultured Salinivenus sp.
AGGGAAGCGAGGCGAAAAACGAGATCGGCGAGCGCAATCCGCCGACCCCCACCGACCGCCTATTCGTCGGCTACCGTGCCCTCAGCACCACGTACGGCCCCACGGAGACGCACAACGAGACCCTCGAGACGGGCCGACGCGAACTGGCGGACATTCAGCAGCGCCTCGATGCGATTGCCGAGTCCACCATTCCGAGCCTGGAGCAGGCCCTCGATGCGGCCGGGGCGCCGCCCATTGAGGGGATGGAGGACTGACGGAAACGGCGGCGGCGCCGGGGGCGTCTGCGACTTATCCGAGCGGCACAGAGGCGAGCCCGGTGTTCGGGGTCATCGGACCGACCTGCTGGTTCGCCTCGGATCGCGGCCCGTCGACCCGGCACTCGGAATGCTGCGGGCCCCGGGTTGGGGCGGCTCGTCGGCGCGGGGTGTGTGGGGCGGCGAGGCGGCGGTCGATCTCACAGAATCTGCGCTGTTTGCTTGACGCCAGTGCGACAGCCGCCGGACGATCAGCGCGCCGGGAGAAGAGAGCTGTATGGGGCGCCGGAGGGAGGGGGCAGGATCAAGAGGCCGGTTCCGGGGCCACCGACCGATCCGGCTCGCGGGAGGACTCCTCCTCGTCGGCAGCAGCGGAGTCGTCCGCCTCGTCCGCGTCGGCGGTCCAGTAGATTTCCACGAGCATGGCCGCCGGCCCGACCAGGAAGAGCGCGTAGAACGGGGCGGCCACAAACTCTGCGAGGCGCAGGAAGAGCTCCACGAACGCGATGAGTACGGTCACGCCCATCTCGCCCTTCTTCGACGACACGGTCGTCACCGGATCGGTGATCATGAAGAGGGCGAAGAGCTGGTACATCGGACCGGTCAGGGGCGCCACCTCGGCCCAAAAGCTATCGCCGGTGATGGCGGTTCGGAGGGCCGCGAAGGCGATGAAGGCGACGATGTAGGTGCCCGTGATGTGGAAGCGCTTGACCTTCCAGATGGTGTAGAGGCCGACGCCCCAGATCACCAGCATCGCCCACATGTTGTTGCCCCACTGCGTGTTGAGGGGGGCCACGTCAAAAACGCCGTAGGCCGCGGGCAAGAACAGGACGCAGAGGCCGAAGTTGGAGGGGTTCCAGAGGTGACGTCCCTCCACGCGCAGCACGTACTTCGAGAGGATGGACAGCGCGCTGCAAAACGCAAACGGCCACAGCAACGGCCCGCGAACCAGAATGCCGACGCTGATCCCTGACGTGTAGGCACTGGCAGGGTGCGGCCAGGAGCCGTACATGATGCGCCCCGCCACAGCCTCAACGGCCACGGCCGTCCCAATGGCCAGCAGGATGGCGTCAAATCCGCGGAGGATGCCGAACGAGTAGTGGCCCGCGACCAGGATCAGCGAGATCAGAACGGGCGGGACGAGCCGGACGTCAATCTTCTCAAGCATGACGGGAACAGAATCCGACTGGGAATGCCGTGCGGGGGAGAACGTGCAGCGTACAACGTATAACGCGCACCGTAGAATATCAGAATTCTAGGGTTCGGTTACATCGTGGATCTTGTTGACCGCGGGAGCCTCGATTGTTTGGGGCGTGTCGGACGGCCACCGGATGAGTGCTGATTTGACGTTCGCGTCTTGGCCGAGGCCAAAGTGAAGGCGACGCTGGTTCTGAGAGCTGAATCCACTTCCTCCCATCACCTGTTGGACCTGTGTCTGCCGGGTTCCCTGCTGATTGGTCCACGTGAGTTGCACCTCTGCCCCGATGGCGCTGCGATTGCTTTCCGTGCCCGTGAGGTCGAACGCGATCCAGTCGTGGTTGGGAGACGCCCGGTTCTGGTACACCTCCGCCGGGCCGCGCTGATTGGCCACGACGGCGTCCAGGGTGCCCCCATTCTCCAAATCGACCAGGGCAAGGGCCCGGCCGTCGTGCGTGGAGGCCCCGCCCACCGCCGGCGCCACGTCCTGAAATTGCCCCGCCCCGTCGTTGACCCAGATGCGCGACTGCTGGTAGCCGGAAAGACTCCGTCCCTCCATCGCGGGCCAGTTTTCCGCGTCCTCAATGATGTTCTTGTAGCCCCCGGCAATCTTCGAAAAGTCGTACCAGTAGCTCTCGCGCTCGGGCCCGGAATAGAAGCCGTTCACGACGAAGAGGTCCTGCCAGCCGTCGTTGTTGAGGT
>CAZRPQ010000499.1:0-2151 GCA_964601725.1 uncultured Salinivenus sp.
CTCTTAAACATACGATCACCGACCGCGCCCCGGCGGACAAGTACGTGGTGTGGGTGGTGCTGGCCCTCGCGGCGGTGGGAGTGGTGGCCGTGTACAGCGCCGTTACGTACCTGGCGGAGGTGCGGGTGGGGACCGAGCCGGTCCACTTCTTGACCCGTCACCTCATCCGTGTGGGCATCGCGCTCGGGGCCATGGGCGTGGTCAGCCTGATCGACTACCGCACGCTGGCCCGGTACAGCCGACTGGCCCTCCTCGGGGCGCTGGTGCTACTGGTCGCGGCCAAGATTTCGGGCCTCTTCGCGGAGGGTGCCGATCGCTGGCTCCAGATCGCCGGCGTCGGATTTCAGCCCTCGGAGCTTGCCCGAGTGGCGCTCATTTTCTACATCGCCGTTCTGCTGGTACAAAAACAGGACTACATAAAGAGCCTCACGCGAACGTTCGTGCCCATTCTGGTCTGGGTGGTGCTAACGGTCGGCCTCATTGGTCTCGACGACCTTTCAACCGCCCTGGTGCTCCTGGGGGCCGTGCTGCTGATGAGCCTCGTGGGGCGCGTGAGCGCAACGCAGATTGTCGGCCTCGGCCTGCTTGGCGTGGCGATGGCGTTCGGGGTCCTCTCGACCTCGCCGGACCGGGCCGCCCGCGTGGAGGCGTACCTCGGCATGGACGTGTTTGCGAGCGTCGACAGCGAACAGGCAATGAGCACGAATGGGGAACGGTATCAGTCCCGGCAGGCGCGCATGGCGTTTGCCATGGGCGGACTCACGGGGATCGGACCGGGCAAGAGTGTGCAGCGCGACTTTCTGCCCGCCCCCTACAACGACTTCATTTTCGCGATTATCGCGGAGGAATACGGCCTCGTCGGCGCGCTCGTCCTGCTGCTCGGATTCTGCGTATTGCTCTTTCGAGGGTACCTGCGCATTGCCCGCAACGCCCCCGATCCGCTGGGGCTCCTCCTGGCGGTCGGGTTCACCACGCTGATCGTGACGTACGGCTTCGTGCACGCCGGGGTGTCCTGCGGGTTGCTGCCGGTGACGGGCCTCCCCATGCCGTTCGTTTCGTACGGCGGCACCTCGCTGCTGGCCAACGGCATCATGGCGGGGGTGCTGCTCAATATCTCGCGGCATGCGGGATGATGAACACCGGGGCGAATGCGACACGATCACGCCGCATTGGATGAGCAATCTAAGAAATTTTAGATCATACATGCCCAATAAAATTTAATACAATATACAGTAGAGACGTCCCGGTGGATGTCTCTACGCGGGGTCTCCTGAATCATGACTACGCGTTCTCCGCACATTTTGATGGTAGGTGGCGGCACCGGGGGCCACGTGTACCCGGCCATCGCCATCGCCGACGCGGTGCAGGCCCTCCGCCCGGATGCCCAGATTGTGTTTGCGGGCACGCAGGACCGGCTCGAAGCGCGGGCCGTGCCGGAGGCCGGTTATGCCCTCCACCCGATCACCGCGCAGGGAATCCAGCGCCGGGCCACGGCCTCAAACCTCCTGCTGCCTGTCCGCGTGGCGAAGGGGCTTATGCAGAGCTGGCGCCTGGTGGGGGCCATCGATCCCGACGTGGCCGTAGGCACCGGCGGCTATGTGGCCGGGCCGGTGCTGCTGGCCGCGTGGCTGCGGGGACGCCCCATCCTGGTGCAGGAGCAGAACGCCTACGCAGGGCTCACGAACCGCGTGCTCGCCCGCCTCGCCTCGCGCATCCACCTCGCCTTTCCTGAGGCAAAGGACTGGGTGCCGGCCGAGCGGGCAGAGGTGAGTGGAAACCCCACGCGCCGGTCGCTCCGAGAGGCCGACCCGACCGAGGCACGCGCGGCCCTCGATCTCCCCGAGAGCGCGCGCACGGTGCTGGTGATGGGCGGGTCGCTGGGCAGTGCCGCGATCAATGAGGCGGTGGAGCACAACCTGGACGCCCTCCTCTCCCAACCGTCGGGGGACGTGCATGTGGTGTGGCAGACGGGCGAGCGCTACTACGACACTATCGTGGACGAGGTCGACGAGCATCCCCGGCTCCAGGTGGTCGAGTACATCGACGAGATGGGCGCCGCCTACGCCGCGGCCGACCTCGTGGTGTGCCGGTCCGGCGCCCTCACCTGCAGCGAACTGATGGTGACGGGCACGCCCGCCGTGCTCGTGCCCT
>CAZRPQ010000500.1:0-2149 GCA_964601725.1 uncultured Salinivenus sp.
ACTGCATCGACAGGGTGGCCGAGGGCGTCGAGCAGGTCGATCGTCATCTCCTGCCGGACGGGGCTAAACGGGTGCTCGGGGCCGAAGTCGTAGTCGAGGTAGCGGTCGTGGAAGAGAAGAGTAGCCATGGCCGGCGGGTTGAGGGGAGAGATCGAACGTGAAGGCCTACCTCAAGGTGAGGCGTCGTCAATGCCGAACGGCAGAGTCCCCAGGCCAGTTCATTGATGGATCGATCGTGTCGGTCATTGATTGGGGCACACGGACCGCGACGGTTCCGATGATGGAGCGAACGGAGGCGGTGCGGCCTCCCTACCTCCGCACCGAGCAATTCACGGCCGTCGACCTCGCCTACGGAGACAGCCTATACACCATGACGATGCTGCTTCCCCACGAGGAGAGCTCGGTTCAAGAGGTCGTCGACAGTCTTAACGCCGACACGTGGGGGCGAGTCACCGAACAGATGGCCCCGAAGGAGCTCAGCGTTCTGAAGATGCCGACGTTTGCCCTTCGCTACGAGAAGGACCTGAACGGCATCCTCGCAAATCTCGGGATGGGCATCGCGTTTACGAATCAGGCCAACTTCCGCGGCATCGCCGACACGTCGCTCGCAATCAGCAAGGTGAAGCACAAGACCTATCTCGACGTCGACGAAGAAGGAACCGAGGCCAGTGCGGCGACGTCGGTCGGAATTGGGGTGACGTCCGTCTCGCCCTCGTTCGTGGCGGACCGGCCGTTCGTGGTCGCCATCCGCGAGAATCACTCCGGCACGATTCTCTTCATCGGCACCGTGATGAATCCGGCGGCAGGATAGGGACCCGTCCGCATCGTCCTCGGTGCGGGCACCTTCAGGCCGCGAAGACGGGGGCGAAGGCTTCTCTTACCTCTGCCGGGGGCCGGATGGGGCGTCGCGCCTCTGCGTCCATGAAGCAGAGCGTGGTGTGCCCGGTCACGAGGGGCTCGTCTTCGGCGTCGCGGTGCACCGTGTAGTCGATCGGCACCCGCACGGTGGGCATCTGCTCGAAGTGGACGTCCACGACGAGCAGGTCGTCGTAGTAGGCCGGGCCGTGGTACTGCACCTCCACCTCCACGATCGGCATGATGATGCCTTCGTCCTCAAGGTCGCGGTACCGCACCCCCGCGTGGCGCAGCGCTTCGGTGCGGCCCACCTCAAAGAAATCGAGGTAGTGCGTGTGGTAGACCACCCCCATCGGGTCGCACTCCCGGTACCGGACGCGGTGATGGTGCGAGTACGTGTAGGGCATCGGGGCGAGGAGCGCGGGAGCGTGGGGGCGTGGGGGAAAGAGGGTCCCCGAGGACCTGGGCTGGATCTCGGGAATCATGGCCGGTCTGATCGTCCCGCGGGGAAGGGTTGGACGAAGAAGTTACTCCTGAGCGGCGGCCATCGGCTCGGCCGATTCGTAGGCGCCGAGGGCATCGAACTTTTCGAGCCGTCGGTCGAGGAGCGTCTGCGTGTCGAGGGCTTCCAGCTCGTTGAGGGCACTGCCGACGGCCATCCCAACGGATTGGTAGGTTTCCTCGGGGTCGCGATGCGCCCCCCCAACGGGCTCGGGCACAATCTCGTCGACGATGCCCACCTCCGTGAGGTCCGTGGCCGTGAGCTTGAGCGCCCGCGCCGCGTCTTCCTTGTGCTCCCAGGAGCGCCAGAGGATCTGCGAGCAGCTCTCCGGCGCGATCACCGAGTACCAGGCGTTTTCGAGCATCAGGATGCGGTCGCCGATCCCAATGCCGAGCGCGCCCCCGGACGCCCCCTCTCCGATCACGACGACCACGATCGGGGTCTTCAGCCGGGCCATCTCGAAGAGGTTGTGGGCGATGGCCTCGGCCTGCCCGCGCTCCTCGGCCTCCATGCCCGGATAGGCGCCGGGCGTGTCGAGCAGAACGACGACCGGCTTGCTAAACTTGGCCGCCATCTTCATGAGCCGCTCCGCCTTGCGGTAGCCTTCGGGATTGGGCATGCCGAAGCGACGAAACTTGCGCTCCTTCGTGTCGCGGCCCTTCTGGTGCCCCAGAATCATGACCGTGCGGTCCCGATACCCAAACTGGCTCCCAGTAAACTGGGCCAGTCCGCCCACAATGGACCGATCGTCGCCGTACTTGCGGTCGCCGTGCAGCTCCGTGAAGTCCTCCG
>CAZRPQ010000501.1:0-2140 GCA_964601725.1 uncultured Salinivenus sp.
AGACCGAATCGTTTCACATCGTCCGGTTTCAAGACGGCACGTTCACGACGGTGGCCGAGGAGGCCGACACGTTTCACGAAGGGGCAGACGGCGCGCTGTGGATGGGGAACGACAGGGGAGCGTGGGGCTGGCAGGACGGAGCATTTGAGCTTGTCGCTGAGGGCGACGTGCAGCTTCTGCTGGGGGAGGCCGACGGCACGCTGTGGATGAGGACGGCGACCGGCACGCTCTATCGGCGTTCTCCGGAGGGGCGCATGCGACACGTAGAAGGGATCGATGGAGCCATTCGAGACCTCGCGCTGGACCGCAAGGGCCGGGTCTGGATCGGAACGGGAACGGGACTGTACCGCTGGGCGGATGGCCGTCTCACAGAGATTCCCGTAACGGAGAGCCCTGCGACGAAGGGGCCTTCGTCTACAGACGCGTCTGTAAATGTTCTAGAAGTAGAGCCCGACGTGGGGGGAGACTGTCTAGTTTCCGCGTCGGAAGGTATTTTTCGGTGCACGGAGGGCCGCCTCGTTCCGATCGTCCGAAAGCCCCTTCCTGCGCCGGCGGGGCGCAACATCGCTACGCTCGGGCCAGGGGGGAGCGCCTGGGTGAAAGCAGGAGCGGAGGTGTACCGCGGCGAGACCTCGATCTTTGAAGCAGAAAGTACAATCAGCAGCCTGCTTTCCGACCGGGAGGGCAACGTGTGGGTGGGGACAAACCGCAGTGGCCTTTTTCGCCTTCGCCGCTCTCCGTTTGTCATGTACGGAACGCCGGAGGGGCTGGCCAGCAGCAACATCTACCCCATCGAGCAGCGGCAGGACGGGAGCGTATGGCTGGGCACGCTCGGGGGCGGGCTGGCCCGCATCGGACCGTCGGGCGACGTCGAGACCTACCGCCCCTCCAAAAATGGAGCGGTGTTCGACAACGTGTGGTCCCTGCACGAGGACCGTTCCGGGCGGCTCTGGGTGAGCGGGGGGGACGATGTGTGCCAGTTCGAAAAGGGAGGCTGCGCCCGGCCCAACGCTGAAAGTCCCATCCAGGCCCGCATTCGGGCCTTCCACGAAGACCAGCGCGGCCGCCTGTGGGCCGGATCGGAGCGGGGCGGGTTGTACCGGTGCGACAGCAACTGCCTGAGCGGCCCGGACGCCTGGATCCAGTACGCGTCCAGCGAGGGCACTCTCGCGTCCGCGGAGGCCCGCAGGGTCCAGGACGCCAGCGTCAGCCGGCTTCCTCACGCCTACGTCCGAACGATTCATGAGACGCCGGAGGGCAAAATCTGGGTAGGCACCAACGGAGGCGGCATTGCCCGGTATGCCGGCGGCACGTTCGAGACGCTGACGGCCGAGGATGGGCTCTCCTCCAACCTTGTCCGCGACATTTACCAGGACACGACCGAAGCGGGCACCCCGGACGTCCTCTGGGTGGTGACGGAGGATCAGGGCCTCAACCGAGTCACCCTCAGCCCGTCCGACACGACCCTCGCCGCCTCCGTCACCGTGTATCGGAAGCAGGACGGGCTGTACGACAACGCCATCCACCAGATTCTGAAGGACAATCAGGGGCGGTTTTGGATCAGCAGCAACCGGGGCCTCTTCTGGGTCCGGAAGGCCGAGCTGGAGGCATTTGCGCGGGGAGAGGCCGCCCAGATCCAGTCGATCTCGTACACGACCAACGAAGGGCTCCGGAGCCGGGAGGCGAACGGCGGCGTGCAGCCGGCGGGCCTGAAGGCCCAAGACGGGCGCTTGTGGTTCCCCACCCAGGACGGCGCGGCGGTCATTGATCCGTCGACCATCCCGACCGAGGTTGCGCCGCCTCCGGTCCGTATCGAGACGGTGACGGCGGGGGACAGCACGGTGGTGGCCCGCCGCCCAGAAGGGCCCCTGTCCCTCGCGGCCCCTCAGCGGGACTTCGAGGTCGAGTACACAGGCATCCGGCTCTCCAATCCGGAAGGGGTAAAGTTCCGGTATCGGCTGAAGGGGTTGCGGGGCGACTGGCGGACGGCCGCGAATCGCCGTCGGGCCTTTTTCACGAGCGTGCCGCCGGGCCGATATACACTCGAGGTGGCGGCTCGGGCCCGAGGCGGGCGCTGGAGCCGCGCGCCCAACCAACTGGCCGTGACGGTCGCCCCGTTCTTCTACGAGACGTGGTGGTT
>CAZRPQ010000502.1:0-2131 GCA_964601725.1 uncultured Salinivenus sp.
CACTGAACGGCGGCTTCTCGGAGCTCAAGAGCGTCGTGCAGTCGGGCATCGGCACCCTGCAGGCCGACGGCTTCGGCTACGCCTACGGCCAGCTCCGCGTGCGGTCCGGCGGCTTCTTTGGGCAGGTGTACCTCAATGCCAACGAGTCCGGCGACGACACCTACGTCTACGGCTCCGGCGATGAGATTGTCGACGAGGGCCTGCAGTGGAACGGTCAGTTGCAGTACGACGTCGAGGTGCCGCAGATCGGGACGCAGGTGATTGCCGGGGCCGACGCCGACATCACGATTCCGCGCACCGAGGGCGAGATTCTCGGGCGCAACGAAGGGGACGACGACATTCAGGAGTACGGCGCCTACACGCAGACGACGACGGATCTGACGGGGGCGCTCGAACTGACGCTGGCCGGGCGTCTGGACTACAACAACGTCGTTGAGGAGGTACAGATTTCGCCGCGCGCCGCGCTCGTCTACTCGGCGACCCCGCAGAACACCTTCCGCGCCAGCTACAACCAGTCGTTCTCCTCGCCGGGCACGAACTCGCTGTTCCTCGACATCGAATCGCTCCGCCAACCGCTGGGAAATAACAAAGCCCTCGTGTTTCAGGGTCTGGGGGCCGCGGACGGATTTTCGTTCGAGAACTTCGAAAACAACGGCACCGTCCGCTTCTCGCTTCCCGTGCCGGGCTTCTTCAAGGAGGACGTCGCTCTCGGCGCTCTTCCCTTCTACCCGATGCACGCGGCCGTCGCCAGCCAGACCGTCGTCCAGACGCCGGACGGTCCTCAGTTCGTCGACCCTGTGTCGCAACGGCTCTCTGAGGAGGGGCTCCCCCCCCAGCAGCAGGCGACGCTGGCGAGTCTCTTCGGGGTTCTGGCCCAAAACCCGAGCGAGTTCACGACCGCAAACGGCCCGGTGACGACCTCCCGCTCGGCCGTCCAACTGGGCATTCCGAACGACAGTGAAAATGGATTCCGGGAGGTAAGCGGTCCCGAGCCCATCCCGCCGCTCGACCAAACGACAACCCAGACGTTCGAGGTGGGCTACAAGGGCGTTCTCGGCGGCCGGGTGATCGTCAACGTCGACGCCTACTACGAGCAGAAGGAGGACTTCATCGGTCCGCTTGTCGTCGAGTCGCCGCTCGCCTACTTGCAGGGGCAGACGCTGACGCAGGACGCGGCGATGGGGCTCGGGCAGGTGTTCGACGCGACGAGCAACCAGACCGTGCAGGCCCTCCTGAGCACCCTGCAGAACTCTGGTGTCCCGCCCGATCAGGTCGCCTCCCTGCTCGGGAGCATCATTGGCAGCGGCCTCAATAACACGCCCACCGCCGTCGTCCAGCCCGACGAGTCGATCCTGCCGAACGGGGGTGGGTCGGACGAGGTCGGGGCCATGCTGAGCTACCGCAACTTCGGAAACGTCGAGTACTGGGGCATCGACGCCTCCGTACAGGCGCGGGTCACCGACCAGTTCGACGCCTTTGCCAACGTGTCTTTCGTCAGCGACGACTTCTTCGACAACGACGAGCTCGACGAGGAGAACACGTCGCTGAGCCTGGCGCTGAACGCCCCGTCGTTCAAGGCCAAGGGCGGGCTCAACTACCGCCTCAGTGGTGCCGGCCTCTCCTTCGGGGCGTCCGGCAATTACGTCGAAGGCTTCCCCGTCGAAACCGGCCCGTACGTCGGGGACGTCGACAGCTACTTTCTCCTCGACGCCCACGTCGGCTACGAGTTCACGGACTCAATTCCGGGCCTGAGCGCCAACCTGACGGCCAAGAACCTCCTCAACAACGAGCACCGCGAATTCGTCGGCGCCCCGGAACTGGGCTTCATGCTCATGGGCCGCCTCACTTACGAGCTGCCGTAGAGGGCGGGGCGAGCACACGTCCGACGTTTCGTCAAGCGAAGACGGCTTATCCCGAATCCGGCTGAGGGATTCGGGGATGGAAGTACGAAAGTGTGGACGGATGGAAGTAGAACACGCACAAACGTCCATTCATCCACACCTCCACTCTTCCACACCTCCACTCTTCCACACCTCCACTCTTCCACACCTCCATACGTCCATCCCTCCACACTTCATTCCAGCCGGAAGGTGAAGGTGATGGTGCCGGTCTGGTTTTCCTGCGGCGCGCC
>CAZRPQ010000503.1:0-2130 GCA_964601725.1 uncultured Salinivenus sp.
TTAAAGTTGTTTTGCTGGTCTACTTAGGCGTTTGGCGTCCTGAACGTGCCGAAAAAGCGAAGATCCGGCACACTGTGACCAGGCGTCCCCATCCGCCGCAGAGGCCGGATCAGGGCACGCCCATTGACCGGATTCGCGGGCGCCCCGGCTCGTGTGTCTGCGGGCTGTGTCTCGCAGTCCGGTGAAGACGCTTCGCGGTGCCCCGTTCGGGGGCAGCGCCGGTCGACATCGTTGTGCAATCGTCGTCCAGCCACAGGTTTCCCTCACTGCCGAGCGGTCGAACGGTCCACGCAGGCGCCTCATGCCATCTGCGCCAAATCGTCGAGCACATTTTGAGCGACCGGCGCAGTCAGCAAATGGAAGCTGAAGCGTGGACCCTGCCTCTATCTCGATGTAGGGACGACCGGCGGGTCGCCCCTACGTGGACGGGTGGGAGCAGAAATGCACATTGAAAGATCGCAATTGGAATTACTCCTGTAGCATACCGTCGAGGAACAGACCGTGCTCCGGTCCGGTGGAGCGAAGCCCCATATTCTGCGAACAAAATGAACGACCGTGATGACCCAGATTTCCCCCTCATCCCTCATCCGCGTGCTGTCACGAACGGCATTCCTGGCCGGTGTGGCCGTCGGGCTCCTCGCCTGCGGCGGCGGGGAGAGCCAGCAGGGCAACGAGAGGGCCGCGAGTGAATCCGCCTCGGCCGAGACGGTCGCCACGGTGGTCGAGGTGACGATGAAGGATCACACGTATGAGCCATCGAGCATGAGCGTGCCCGCCGGCGAACCGGTGAGGCTCGAGTTTGAAAACACCGGGAGCGTTGAGCACTACTTCGTCGTCGGGGACACGATTGCAGGCGACGGGGACGGCTTCCAGCAAAACCTCTTCAGCGGCGTCTCGATCGAGAAGAGCAAGCAGACCGAGGGGCACGACGAGGAGGAGGGCGAGCACGACGAAGAACACGAAGAGGGAGGCCACGAAAACGAGTTCGAGTTGCCGCCCGGGGGGACCGGATCCATGACCTTTACCCTCCCCGAATCGAAGGCCGGCACGTACACGATCGCGTGCTTCGAGACGACAGGCGGACAGAAGCATCACGAGATGGGCATGAAGGGCACCCTGACGGTCACCGCGTCCGACGGAAATTAGTGGTCGACTCCCTCTGCCCAATCGCCGAAGAGTCCCGAGACCGCCCGCAATCGATCGAGGCCAAAGGAATGTCGTCCAATCGAGACGCGCCGGCCCGACAGGACTCAACCGTTGCGGCGCAGTATGACGCCTGGGCGCGGGTGTACGACTGGGTCTGGGCTCGCTATGTGAACCAGACGCTTCCCGTCCTGCGGCGGGCCGCCGACGTGACGGCGGGGGAGCGCGTCCTCGACCTCGCGTGTGGCACTGGAGAGTTGGAACGGCGGGTGCTGGAGGCCACGCCGGAGGCGCAGATTGTGGGGGTGGACCTCGCGCCCACCATGATCGAGCGGGCCCGGCACAAGCTCGGCGGGATTGCCAGCGTTCGATTCGAGCAGGCAGACGTCCACGATCTTCCGTTTGCCGACGCCTCTTTCGACGTGGTCACCTGCGCAAATACGTTCCACTACTTTTCCCGCCCGTCGGTGGTGCTGCGGGAGGCGGCGCGCGTGCTGCGGCCGGAGGGGCGCCTCGTGCTGCTCGACTGGTGCCGCGACTTCTGGACCTGTCGGGCCATGGACGCCCTGCTCCGGTGGACCGATCCAGCCTACCGCACCTGTTACACGCTCGGCGAACTGAAAACCCTCCTCGGAGCGACGTCGCTCCGACCCCGCTACGGGTTTCGGTATCGGTTCGATGGCATCTGGGGCATGATGGTGACGGAGGCCGTGCGGCCTCGGCGGGGCTGAGAGCCCTGAGTGGGATTGTCTCCGCTGCTCCCGGTGATCGGCCGTGGGCCGTCCGCCACACAGGGGCGCCCGGTGGGTCCCACACATACCGATGCGTGAGGAAATTCGCTGAGAGTCGTTGCCTTCCCGACAGTCAAGGACATTCAGAACGGATCCGATCTTTGCTCCGGCGAGGCCGATCAGTCCCAATTTGGCCGAACTCCCGCCTGGAACGTCCGCTTCGCTCCCGGGTCCAGGCGCTGGGACCGAAGGGACC
>CAZRPQ010000504.1:0-2130 GCA_964601725.1 uncultured Salinivenus sp.
GCCGGTCCGCGTCGGAGGCGCGTCCGGCGACGGGCATGAAGTCGCGCACCTCCCCCACGCCGTCCGCCGACAAGAAGCGGGTGACCAGCACGTTCGTCTCCGGCCAGTAGAACTGCTTGGTCGTCACGTTCTCCCCCCGCAACGCAACCTGGAAGTGGCCGCCCGTTTCGGCGTCGAGGATGCGGGCAAAGACACTTGGCGCGTCGAACCGCGGCAGGCAGCACCAGTCAATTGAGCCGTCCTTGCTGACGAGGGCCACGGTGTGCATGTCCCCGATGAGGCCGTAGTCCTCGATCGGGCGGTAGGCAGTGTCGGTCCGCTGCGTCGGGGTGTCGGTAGGGGCTGCTTCCATGAGGCGTGCGTGTACTTCGTTGAGGGTTATGAGGGGAGGGGATGGGAAAGGGGGGAGGGAAAACGGAGAAAAGGGAGCGCGGGCATGGCACCCTCCGTTTTTCGACGGCAGAGCCCTCACGTGGCAATGTGTTACCCCGCCGGGAATGTTGTTACCGATGTTCCTGAACACCTCTTACGGAGGTCCCCAGTCTGTACACTCCGGACAGGGGCATGCACGGGTGCCGGTCGAAAATGTCGGCGAAACCAGGAGGATCTACCTCGTCCAGGCGAGTTGGGGACGCCAACCGTTGCAACGCGAAAACGGTGAACATTCTGGGTTTACGAGAGAATCGATCTTCCTCTGTCTGCCGGTTCCGGTGTACGCTGGGCCGACGTGATGACATCAAAACGGGATTACGAGGCGTCCGCCTCTTGTGGATAGGTCACGCCCCACTCATTGCGGAGTGCGTCCATCGTCTGGAGGAGGGCCTGGCTTTCGTCGAGAGGCATCACCGGGCTCTCCGTTCGCCCGTCGCGGAGACATTTCATGACGTGGGCGGCCTCAAACTGGTACCCGTTGCCCTCATACGGTCGAGCCCACGTCTCCGTCGTGTCGTCGTCTCGCGTCAGTTCGAACGGCGCCCCCTTCCACCAGGCCCGCGTACCGCGGAGGCGGCCGTTGGGGCCGGCGAGCACACAGGTGCGCCCTGCGTCGGCCCGCACCGAGGCGTGCCACACCGCCTGCGTGCCGTCGTCGTAGCGGAAGACCGCGGCACACTGCTCGTCGACCCCGGTCTCGCCGAGCACGGCCGAGGAGGTGACGACATCCGGCGGCCCGAACAGATCGAACGCAAACGCGATGGGGTACACGCCGAGGTCGAGCAGCGCCCCCCCGCCGAGGGCCGGGTCGAAGAGGCGGTGGGCAGGGTCGAAGGGCTGGCTTACGCCGATGTCGGCCCGGAGAAGGTGCACGTCGCCGAGGGCCCGTTCGTCGTGGACGAGGTGGTGCACGTCGGCCATGACCGGGAGGAAGCGGGTCCACATCGCCTCCATCAGAAACTGGTCGCGGCGCCGCGCCGTGGCGATGAGCTCGGCGGCCTGAGGGGCGTTCAGCGCGAGGGGCTTCTCGCAGAGCACGGCGGTGCCCGCCTCCAACGCCATGGTGGCGTGCTCTACGTGGGCCGAGTGAGGCGTGGCGACATGGATGACGTCGAGGTCCGGATCCTCCACCAGGGCCTCGTAGGAGCCGTACCGGCGGGGCACGTCAAAAGTGTCGCCGAACTCGTCAGCGCGGGTCTGGGCTCGGGAGCCCACGGCGGTTAGATTCGCGTCGGGGAGC
This sequence comes from uncultured Salinivenus sp., assembly GCA_964601725.1. GTDB lineage: Bacteria > Bacteroidota > Rhodothermia > Rhodothermales > Salinibacteraceae > Salinibacter. The sequence continues at coordinate 1,673 of CAZRPQ010000504.1, forward strand.
AGGGCCAGGTCCGTAGCGACAAGGTGGGCGATGGTGCCGGTGCCGAGAATGCCCCAGTCAATGCTCATGGTTTGGGTTGACGGCTGGGAAGTAGGCGGTGAGAAATCGAGGATTGGGAAATTGGTTCTGCCGAAAACACGGTCAGTCTTAGAGACCCAAAAGTTGGGTGTGGATATTTCCGCTCATCCGGCCCGATCCTGGCGGCCGTCGGGACTATTCGACGACCTCGGCAACTCTGTTTTCTCCGAACTCCCCGCCGATTCGGCAACTCCCCCACAGTAAAAGTGCCCCCCAAGAAGCCTTCCGCTTCTCCCGTCCCTTGCCCGGACGGAGATTCGCTCCCTCCCGGCGTCCCGCCGTCGATACCCATCGGGGCATCGACGTGTCTTGAGGAGCGCTCAGGCCGAAACAGGACAGGCAATGGAAACCTATGAACTGACGGTCTTTTTTTCAGCAGG
>CAZRPQ010000505.1:0-2125 GCA_964601725.1 uncultured Salinivenus sp.
AACTCACAGACTTGAAATGCCACCTGTGCTTACAGACGTTGGAACGTTAAGATATTGAATTTTATAGGCTTGCAAGAATAAAGGTTCGTTTTCACCCTCCGGCTCCGTCCTATGCCCGGGCCCATTCGGTGAAATCAAAACGGTATCAGGCCCGGCATCAGTTCAGCGGACGGGCCAGCACCACCGTCTCTTTGAGTTGCGTGGTGGTGCCGCCCTCAGCCCGCACCGCTTCGAAGAGCACCACGTAGGGCCCGATGCGAACGCGGTCGCCGGCGTCGTTGCGGCCGTTCCACACCAGCTCCCCGCTGCGTCCGGCGAGACGGGCCTCCTCGAGGGTCCGCACCTTGCGGCCTCGGGCGTCATAGATGCGGACCCGCACCAGGTTGGGCACGTCGTCGAGCGTGTACTGGATGCGAGCGGCCCCGTCGCGCTCGATGGAGAAGGGGTCGGGCCGAATGCGGAGGTCCGAGGACGCGGGGGCATCGTCCGGAGGACTCAGCGAGACGGCGTTTGAGGCGCCGGGCGTCCCTCCGGCCTCAGCAGTACTGCTCGTCCAGTTGTCGGGGGCGTCGGCGCCGGCCGTGGGGCTGATGCGCTCCAGCGCCGTGCCCTTTGTGTCGGCGAGGCCGGGCGCGTGCCAGTCGGGCACGTAGTCGACCTCCGCCACGACCCTGCGGTCGCGTCGGTGTACCCGCACGAGGTCGCCGTCGTTGCGGAGCCCCAACTGGGTGGCGTCGACCGGGAGGTAGGCCATCGAGTCCGGCGTCAAGGGCGCGTTCGGGAACGCCGCGGCGAGCTGCGACTGCTGCACCGGCGTAGGGCCCTCGGGCGCTGCGGCCACGACCGCAAACGACCCTGGGTTTACGGCCCGGCGCCGCCCGGCCTGGATTGTATCGGCCGTGCCCTCCTCGGTGGGACGGTCGGTGAGGAGGAGCCCGTTCAGCGTGAGAGGATGGTCGGCCCGGTTGTAGAGCTCGACGTATTCCACCTGATTCGGCCGGTCGTCGAAGTCGTCGGCCCGCGTGTCGAACAGAATTTCGTTGACGACGAGCGCGTCCGGGGTCGGTCGGCGGGCGAACGGGAGCGTGGCCTGGTCGAGTTGATTGCCCACCAGGTCGCGGACATCGGTCACGACTACCGTGGACGCCGTGGGGGCATCCGACAGCGACAGGCGCGCGATGCTGTCGGCCTGGAGGGTCGCCTGGGTGACAGCCGTTCCGTCGAGCTGGAAGGCGCTGGCCCGGACGCTCGCGGGCCGTACGGGCTCGTCGAAGGTCACCGCGGCGACCGTCGAGTCGGACTGTTCGGCGAAGGTGGGCTGGGGCGGAGTCGTGTCGGGGGCGAAGCGACTGTTCTGGGCACCGGGCGTGCCCCCCTCGGGGGCCGTCGATGACGCAAAGTTCGATGGACGATCCGAGGGCCCCCGCGGATCGATGCGTTCCAGCGAGCGACCGTCGCTCCCGCCCCACGACGGATCGTAGGGCACCGAGTCGATCTCAGTGGCGGAGGGGGCGTGCCGCAGGACAACCGTATCGCCACCGTTGTTGAGAGCGTCCCAGCCGTCGGGCGCAAAGAAGTCGACGGAGGGGTACGTGGCTTCGAACGCGTCCGCGTCCCGCACAAGTACGACATACGTGTCCGGCTCCAGGGGCGTCAGGGGTGGGGCGATCGTGTTGAAATCCCGATCCTCGTCGCCGTACTGAAGGGCCCCCAGGTCGATGGTCTTGTCCGAGCGGTTGTAGAGCTCCACGAACTCGTTCGACGCCGTGGTGGGCGCGTACATAATCTCCGAGACGACGATGTCCTTCGGGGCCGGCGGCTCCGGCACGAAGTAGGAGAAGGAGGCCTGGCCCTCGTCCAGAACGTTGCCGCGTGGGTCGGCCACGCCGGAGGCCACGAGGGTGTAGTCGCCAGTGACAAGGGTGGGGCTCAGGGCGCACCGGACCCGGCCCGGGGCCGACGGATCCACCTGGGCCGCTACGATCGACGGGGGGTCCACGGCCTCAAACTGAAAGGCGTCGGCCGAGACGGTGGCGGCATCAACAGGCTCGGAGAAGACGACCGTCAGCGAATCTCCGTCCCGGGACGGCGTAGCCGCCTCCAGCGTGGGAGGCGTCTCGTCCGG
>CAZRPQ010000506.1:0-2125 GCA_964601725.1 uncultured Salinivenus sp.
CATGGACAGGAGGGTCATGTACCCGCCGTAGCTCCAGCCCCAGATGCCGATCCGGTCGGCGTCCACCCACGCGGAGTCCGCGAGCGCCTGGGCCGCGCGGACCTGGTCGGCGGCTTCCGGCTGCCCGAGCTGCTGGTACGGCACGTCCTGGAAGGCCTTGCCCCGCCCCCCGGTGCCCCGGTTGTCCACGCTCACGACGACCACGCCGTGCTCCTGCGCCAAGTACTGGTGCCAGAGCTGCCGGCTGCCGCCCCACCGGTTCGTCACGGTCTGCACGCCGGGCCCGCCGTACACGTACATGAGCACCGGATACTGCTTCGAGACGTCGAAGCCTGTGGGCTTGATGACGTACGCGTTGAGGGGCGTGCCGTCGGCGGCCGGGAGGGTCGTAAAGCGCTTCTCGGGAAGGGCGAGGCTGTCGAGGCGCTGCGCCAGCGTGTCGTTCGCCTGGAGCGTCGTGAGGCGATCTCCGGTGGCTTCGTGGAGCGTCCACGTCGGGGGCGTGCCTGCCCTGGAGTACTGGTCGATGTAGTAGGCCCGATCTTTCGAAAGGTTGACCGAATGCCAGCCCGGCCGGGACGTGATCTTCTGCGCGGCCTGGGCCGTCTCGTGTTGCCCCATGGACACCCCTGTCTTGTAAAGGTGCCGCTTGAGGGACGTGTCGCGGGTGGCGGTGAAGTAGGCCGTGGCGGCCTCCTCGTCCACCCCGTGGAACTGCGTCACCTCCCAGTTTCCGGACGTGATGGGGCCGAGGTGCGTCCCGTCGTTCCGGTACAGGTGCGCGTGGTTGTAGCCGGTCCGTTCGGACAGAAACACGAACCGATTTCCGCGGTCGAGAAACGAGAGCTTGTCGTCGGTGACGTCGATGTAGGTCTCCTGCGTCTCCTGGAGCACCCGCTCGGTCTCCCCGGTGCCCGGATGGCCGTAGAGGAGGTCGAGAGTATCCTGAGTGCGGTTGAGCCGAAACATCCAGACCCGATGCCGGCCGTCAATCTCCGGGGTCCACCCCATGCGGGCCAGGTACTCGTGCGGATCCGAGGCCTCCTCCGCTTTCGTAAGGTCAGGGTCCCACGTCTTCGTGTCGAAGTAGCGAATAGCCTGCGGCTGCCCCATTTTTGACGTGTCGATCTTCGAAAGATCGACGACCCCAACTTTGATTTCACTGTTCACCTCGCCCGCCTTCGGGTATCGGAAGCGCGTGATCTCCGGGTAGCGCTTGGTGTTGTTCATCAGTGGAAACGACCGGGTCTCCGACTCGTCGAGCTTGAAGAACGCGATCCGCTCCCCGTCGGGGCCCCACCGCCAGCCGTCCTGAATCCCGAACTCCTCCTCGTAGACCCAGTCGAACGTGCCGTTAATGATTTCCCCGTCGCTACCATCGGAGGTAAGCGCCGTCTCGGTGCCCGTCTCCAGGTTCACGACGTAGAGGTCGCGCTGCCGCACGAACGCCACCTTCGTGGCCGCAGGGTTGAACTTCGCAAACATCTGGTAGCCGTCGTCCCGGTCGGCGATGGGGGTCAGCGTCTGGGCGTCCCGGTCATAGACGTAGTAGAAGCCCTTGGTATTCGTGCGCCACACCTCCTTCGAGTCCGTGTAGATCAGCACCTCGTCGCCGTCTTCGCTAAACGAGTAGTCCTGAATCGGCACGATTCGATCCACGTCCTCCGCGTACAGGTTCGTGCCGTCGATTACCCGCGTGCGCTCATCGGTCCGCAGGTTGTACTCGATCAGATGCGTCGCGTCGGCGGTGTCGGCGGACTCGATGTACGTGATGATGGGGCCCTGCTCGGCCCACTTCCCGCCCTGGAAGATTTCGGGCCGAAACGTGGACGAGGCATGAATGCTCTCAAGGGTAAACTCGGGACCGTCCTGCGCTTGTGCGAGGCCTGCAGTTCCGGAGAGGACCAGAACGACGGCGAGAACGGATGCAATGTGGCGAGTCATCATTGCGGAACGGTGTGGTGGGAAGACGAAATGTATCGGGACGGACGTTGGAAAATATTCGTGGGGAGGCGCTATTGCAATGTGGAGGTCAAACGATCAAGCCACAACGGTGCGGGTGCCGGACGGCCAGGCCGGAATGGGTCTGGGGGGCTCGCAGCCAAGGGCGTTCCGGGAACCATTG
>CAZRPQ010000507.1:0-2124 GCA_964601725.1 uncultured Salinivenus sp.
TGCAGGAGGCGAAGGAGGAGGCCGAAGCGGCAAGTCGGGCGAAGTCTGCCTTCCTCGCGAACATGAGCCACGAGATCCGGACGCCTTTGACCTCGATCATCGGGTTCGCCGAGGCGCTCGGCACCGAGGCCTCCGAGTTGGACTTGCCGGAGGAAAGTCCTCTGCCCAAGTACGTCGGGTTGATCAAGGAGGGCGGGAAGCGGCTTCTGAAAACCTTAGAGGGGGTGCTCAATCTTTCGTAGAGCCAAGCTCCTGGCTGAGCCGAGTAAGCTCCTGCATCGCCTCTTCCGACTCCTCCTGGCGCCGGGCCTTGTAGGCCAGCACGTCCCGCCTATAGACGCGGTGGTGCGAACCAACCTTGTGGGAAGGGATCTCTCCTTCTTTTAGGAGCTGGGTGAGATGGGGGCGAGATACGTTGAGGAGTTCAGCAGCCTCCCGGGTCGTAAGCTCCTCATCCGCATCGGAGACAGAGACGGCCCGTCCCTCTGCCAGGTCCGAAAGGAGGTCCAGTAGCAGGCCCGCCGCGGCGTCGGGAAGTGAAATGGTCGTCTCGGCCTCTCCTTCGAGTGGAGCGCCGGGCGCTCTCACGTCGACCTCAAGGGGAACCAATCGACCAAGGGCGAGGAATCCGCCCTGAGAAGGGGACACAGGAGGGAGAAACCTGTGCAGGCAGGCTCCAGCAGCGCCGCGGACACAGGTTTTCGGCATGCCGGGAGGAAAGATCTGCTCCTTCTGTTTCAAAACCCGAACTATTCAAAACCCGAACGAGCAAGTGCGGACCTGCGCTTCTTTGCTGCCCGACCTTGCGGACCGGCGATCCTGGTCTCGACGGAGGCAGAGACGTGCGAAGGTTATACACTGCGTCTACAGCGGACACAGAGACGAACGCTTACTTCTCTCCTCTCCCAGACGACCTCCAGGTCCACGGCAAAATACGCGTGGATCAACACGTCGCGCATGCCCGCCATGTCGTCCCAGGGAATGTCGGGAGAGCGCCTGCGAAGCTCAGGGTCGAGATGCTTCGTGGCTTCGCCGATCACCTCGAACGCCCGCTGGAGGGCGAATTGCTTTTCAAGGTTGCCGTCCAGGTCTTCGAAGCGCACGTCCTCCACGGAGCTCTCGGCGGCCTCCATGGCCTCCAGGATGTCTTGAATGTACTGGCGCTGGCTTCGCATCAGAGGTATTGGACGTCGCGGCGGATGTTGTCGGCAGCGGGGCCCTCCCGGAGGGCGGAGGGCATGCCCAGATCCACCTCGCGCCCGAGCACGTCTTCGAGGTGGCGCTTGAGGTTGACGAACTCCAGCAGGTCGGGCGTCTCGGAAAAGGTGACGAGCAGGTCCACGTCACTCTCGCCGCTCTGCTCGCCCCGGACGAACGAGCCACAGAGGCCCAGCCGCTCCACAGCGTAGCGCTCACGGAGGTACGGCAGCTCGTTCCGGAGCCGGTCTTTCACGTCCTGGGTCGTCTCCATGGAGATGCAATTGTAGCGGGAGGCAGACGGGGGGGCTTGTGAATGGATTCGCATTCCACGTTCCCGGACGGCGTTCTTTCCCGAAGACGGACCGGGGCGGCTTCGGCGTGTTGTGAAGAGGGACAGGCGCCATTCTGCCCACCTCGTTCGCCACCAAGAGGGACACGAAGGGCGGTGCTCCGGCGCTCCACCCACGGCCCGGCGCGGCGGTTTCGGATCGGCCTGGAAGGGGACGGGCGGACCACGGCGCTCACCGACACCACCCCGACGGACGAGTTCGGGGGGAGTCTCTTCGGAGTCCTCCAAGTCGCCCGAACCTGTGAGGTCGTATTGAGCAATTCGCCTTGGGCAGCGGTCCTGCGCGTCCACCACGCTGCGCCCCTCGGCATCAAAGTTGCTTTGCACAAGTGTTACGGATACCTTTTGCATCGCTGCGGACGCGTGGGTGGTTCTTGGTGGAACCGCACCCAGACCATGCCAGACATAGATTCTTGGCGCAGGACCCTTTCGATGAGCACAGACACGGGCCATGTGGCAGTATCATCCTCTCCTTCTCGTCTTTCAGCTCGGCGTTCTCTTTTCCGTCGGGGTGGCCGCGTACTGCGCGTACCGCCTCCAACGGCACGGCTACAGCCTCGTGGTTGCCAGCGTGG
>CAZRPQ010000508.1:0-2112 GCA_964601725.1 uncultured Salinivenus sp.
TCGTCCTGCGCGGCCTCGAATGCCGAGTCGACCGCGTCGGGCGTCGTGAGTTCGTCGACGCCGAGGCGCGTAAGCTCTTCGCGCATCGGCTCGACCATGGACTTGGGGTAGGGCATAGGAAAAGGATGATGTATCAAAAAGCAGCACGAAAAGGCACTTGAACCCGCGGGATCGCCGAGTCTGTCCGGACACACGGTGCATCCACGCGACTCACACGTCCCAGGTCAGAATGTCTTCCTCGGACTTTTCCTTGTCCTCCCACGTCTCGGCGTCGTCGAGCGGCCCTGTTTTCTCCGTCACGTTGTAGCCGAGGTCCCGCCACTGGTTGGCCAGGTATTCATTCCACTGCGTGTAGTGCTCCCACTCTTCCGGCAGCTGATCCTCCGGGTAGATGGCCTCGACCGGGCACACCGGAACGCACGCGTTGCAGTCGATGCACTCGTCGGGCTGGATGGCCAGAAAATTCGGCCCCTCGTAGAAGCAGTCGACCGGACAGACCTCGACGCAGTCGGTATATTTGCAGTTGACGCACGGTTCGGCAACGACGTAGGGCATGCGGGAACGAAATACAGTCAGCAGCGAATGCTCAGCACGGAGCGTCCGGCGACGAGCGCTCAGAGGATCTGCAGTCACAGAGGGCCTCCAGTCCGTCCGCGTCGACGACGAGAAGACGGTTCCGCCCCTGCCCCGCGCCCAGAAGGATGGCCCCCGGGGCCCGATGACGCAAGCAGTCCAAGATCGAGGCCGGGGTGAGCTGGAAGCGGGACGAAAACCGCCGGAGCGTACCCACGGCCTCTCCGTCTTCGGCACGGTAGAACGAAGGCGCGTTCATCGTTATCGACGCACGTGGCGTGGTGGAAACACACTCACTAATAAAGAGGCTGCGCCTCCATTTTCAACTTTTACGTGCCAGAAAGCTTTTTATTGACATTTTCTATACAAGACCGTATTCTGTCGAAATGAATATCAAAGCGTCCCCGACTAGCACCGATCGGCATTCCGGCCATGCCCCCCGTCGACCTCATTCCGTCCGAGACGAAGCAACGGCTCCTGGAGCTCATGAAGCGCCGCGGGGAAATCACCCTCGACGACGCGATGGAGGTGATTGACCGGGCGCGGCCAACGCTGCGCGACCACCTGGATCAGATGGGCCGCGACGGGCTCGTGGCGCGCCGGTCGCGGAAGCAGGGGCGTGGGCGCCCGAGCATGTGCTACCGCCTTACGCCGCGGGCCGAGCGCCTCTTTCCGCAGCGGGAGGGGGCGGCCTTCGCCGACTTCCTGGGCTACCTGGAGGAGCAGGGCGAGGAGCAGCTCATCGAAGACTTTTTCGACGCCTTCTGGGACGCCCGGCTGGAGGAGGTGGAGCGGCGGCTTTCCTCCTCGCTGGACACGGCCGACACGCGAGAGATCGTCGACGTTCTGGAGGAGGTGCTCCGGGAGAAAGGGTTCATGCCCGAGGTGCACGTCGACGACGAGCAGGTCACCGTCGAGGCGTGCAACTGTCCGTTTGCGGCGATCGTCAACGCCACGGACCTGCCCTGCTCGTCGGAGGCGTGCTTCTACGAGCGGCTGTTCGAGCGGGTTGAGCGGACGCGCCACATGCCCGACGGGGACACGGCCTGCGCCTACGAGTTGCCGGTGCTCCAGCAGTAAGACCGTTTTGAACACACCGTGTCGGCTCGAAAATACACCGAAGTCGGCAGACGGAAGACGGGCAATTTTCGGGGAGATCCGGTCTGCACGAGGCTACAAAAGAGCGGGGCGTTTCCCCCGGACCGGGCACGTCGTGAAATGCGCTCCGCGACGACCATTCCGACAGCATCTGTCGGGAGCGACCCAGGACGTGCACACCGCTGCTCAGGAATCGGCACCGAAGGGGTCACCCGTCGTGCTCCTCGGCCGGGGAGAACCGGACGGCAAAGAGGGTCCCGTCTCCTTTTTCCGTGTCGACCTCAATGGAGCCGTCCATTTCCTCCACCGCCCGTCGCGCCACGGTCAGGCCCAGTCCGGTGCCCTCGTACGTCCGGCTCACGCCCTCGGACTCCTGCCGGAACGGATCGAACAGGTCCTCCATCGCCGCCGGGTCCATCCCAATGCCGGTGTCCTCCACCT
>CAZRPQ010000509.1:0-2105 GCA_964601725.1 uncultured Salinivenus sp.
GGGGCGTCGTGTACGCCAGGACCGATTGGAGGTACCCCCACAGCGTCTCGAACCGGGCGATCTGCGGGGCCCAGATGATGGCCACCACCAGCGCCACCCCCGTGGCAACCTGTCCCGTGAGGACGATACTCCGGTCGCTGAGGTCCGGATAGAGGGGCTTCACGAAATCCATCGTGACGAGCGTAGAGGCCGAGTTCAGGATGGAGTCGATCGAGGAGGTGATGGCGGCCACCAGGGCCGCAAGCACGAGGCCGCTTGCCCCTACGGGCAGCTGGTCGAACACGAGTACGGGGAAGACCATGTCGGCATTGGACAGGTCCGGGTACAGGACGAGGGCCATCGTGCCCGGCAGGATCATGAAGAAGAGGACCGGAAGCTTGAGGAAGCCGGCGAAGATCGAGCCCCAGCGTCCGTGGTTCATGGTCTTCGCGCCGAGCGTGCGCTGCACGATCAGTTGGTTGGAGGTCCAGAAGTACGTCCCGATTACGAGCACGCCGGTGAAGAGGCCCGGCCAGGGCATGTTGGGGTCGCTGGGCGGCTTGAAGACGCTCAGGGCGTCCTGGCCCGCCGTCTCCACCACGGCCGACCAGGACGGAAGCTGCATGTACGCCGCAATCGCGACCATAGAGCCCCCGGTGATGAGCATGACGGCCTGGATCGTGTCCGACACGACGACGGCCTTGAGCCCACCGAAGACAGAGATGATGGCGGCGAGGACGGCGAGGCCGGCGACGGCGATCCACAGGGGGACGAACCGGGCCAGGAGAATGTAGACGACGAGGACAATGATGTCGATCAGGAAGACCTCAAACTCGGGCATCAGTCTCGTTCAGGCGAGTTGAATGGCGGGCGGGGAAGGGGCGGCATTCCGGAGCAGGGGATGCGGGGGCAACAAGCGACGTCGCCTGTCTTGACGGGTCTTGTCAGAAACAGCGTGCGCAACAAAGAAGACCCCAACGCCTCCGTTCGCAAGGGCGCAGAGGCCGAGCGTGAAAGCGCTTCCGATTTGTCGGAAAGATCACTATTATAACGTTTTCATTAGCTGAATAGACAACTCAGGTTATCTCATCAAGAGAAAATTTGGAGATGGTTTTTATTCACAGAAAAGCAATCCGGGGCACCGCTGGGATTTTCGAGACGGGGACTCAGGGTTTCCTCCTGAGCGTCCGGCATGTCCCTCGTGCCTTGATTGGGACGTGTGCAATCGATTTCACTGAATCCATCGTCCCTTGTGCTCACCCGGAAAGGCGGACCCGTCGGCCCCGCAGCGGTCACGTTCTCGGACGCGGTGAAGGGGCGAGAGACGCTGCGTTCTTGAACACGGCGGTGCCGCACAGAAGGCAGTGTTCGCGTGGCCTCCTCAGCAACGCCCCTCGTGGTTCCGCCCCGTCGGGGCTTCCCGATCTCCGACGACTCAACACGGGAGGGAAGTGCCCGTGTGCACGGGCACGCCAACTGGGAGAAGCTGGCGTTCTGTTCGCACGTACTCGTCGCAGTTGTCCCTCCTTCGCTTATGGCGTTTTCGTCCATCGAGATTGACCCGGACACGTGGACCCCGGATCACGCGCTGGAGTGGCTCCGGGAGTGCCTGTCGGATCGATACGAGGCGCTCCTCGACGCGCGTCCCGAACTGAGGGCTCGGCTCGACGTCCACCTCGCGGACGGGTGGGCGGCGTTCTCGACCCTGTACGGCGTCGACGCGGACGCGGCCGAGTGGTTCGTGCGGGCGGTGGACGCAGCCATCGAGGGGTTCCAGGACCGACCGGCGTCCCTCCGCCGTCTCGACCAGCGCCGCGGGGCGGCCCCCGACTGGTTCCAGGCCCCCGAGCAGGTGGGCTACACGTGCTACGTGGACCACTTTGGCGGCACGCTCGACGGCGTCCGGGACAAGATTCCGTACCTGAAGGAGCTGGGCGTGACGTATCTCCACCTCATGCCGCTGCTCAAGACGCGGGACGGGCGCGACGATGGGGGCTACGCGGTGCAGGACTACCGGGCCGTCGATCCCCAACTTGGCAGCATGGACGACCTGCGCGCCCTGGCGCAGGCCCTCCGCGAGGAGGACATTCACCTGGCGCTCGACTTCGTAATGAACCATACGGCGG
>CAZRPQ010000510.1:0-2097 GCA_964601725.1 uncultured Salinivenus sp.
GTCCTCGTCGAAGATCACGTAGGCCCCCGACTTCAGGTTGTCGAAGTACCCCTTCTCGTGGGCGTAGAACAGCACCGAGAGGGTGGCCGCGGCGCCGATCACCAGCAGGAGCAGAATGGCAACGAGGGGCGTGTAGCTCATGACTGAACCTCGGGGACGGGGGACGGAGCGGGTGCACGGGAGGCCGTCGCGGGGGCGCGTTCGACGCGAACCGCCTGTTCGGAGCCCGAGGACTGGGCTCGCTCTTCCATGTCGCGCAGGATGAAAAGAAGCATGCCGGCAATCAGCAGTGCCGACGCCAGAAAAAGGGCGATCACGAGGCCGGCCGTCGCCCGCTCGACGTCAAATTGAGGATCGGACATAGCGCGGATCACCCGGTTCCTGTAAGCACCTATGTTTACAAGTGAAGGCGCTCTTTTAAAATTGTGGCCTTCGGGGAAGATCCATGGGGAAGGCCCTCAGGCCCATCTTCATGCTCAGATCACTCCTTCCCTTCGCTCGGGATCGGCGTTACGACCCCCGGCGCCACACGAGCCGAACGGTGGCGGCGGGGCCCCGGTGCAGGCCCTCCTCCAACACGGGCTCGTCGCCGGTCAGAACCTCAATTCCCGCCTCGTCGAAGTGCTCCCGGAGCTCGGTGGTCGTCACCATCATGTCAGGGTCGGGCGGGCCGCCGCTGGTGTACCCTTCGGTCCGTTGTTCGGGGCGGAACCACTCGGCCACCAGGCGGCCGCCGGGCCGGAGAAGGGTTCGGATCCGTCGGTACAGCTGTGCTCGCTCGGACGGGGGGAGGTGCAGAAACGTCACGACCACCGCGTCCCACGTGCGGTCCGGCGCCCAGGTGCGGACGTCGGCCTGCACGGTGTCGACGTTCACCCCCGCCTCCTCGGCCAGGCGCCGCGTTTTGCGCAGTCCTTCGGCCGAGTAGTCGACCGCCGTCACGGCGTGGCCCTGCTGGGCGAGGTAGACGGCGTTTCGCCCTTCGCCCGCCCCCAGAGCAAGCACCTCCTGATCGGCAGCGAGCCACCGCTCGCCCGCCTCCGCCACGAAGGCATTTGGCCGCGTGCCGTACACGTACGGCTCGGCGGAAAACCGGTCGTTCCAGAAGTCGGCTGATTTCGGCATCGTAGTAGATCTCTAATTCTAGGTACGCGACCTCTTCTATCGGCACGGAGGAGCGCCGATCCCTCCCGGGAGGGGAAACCACCCACGTGACGACCCTCCATTGTCCCATCCGCAGATCCACAAAGCCCCGACGGGCTCGACGGAGGATCGTCGTATTTTGAAAAATGCGAGTTCCGACTGCGTCCCTCCACGACCCATCGATCCGTCCGATGCGTGTGGTTCGAACTCCGATCCTCCTGCTCCTTGGTCTCCCCCTCGTCTTGAGCGCCTGCGGAGAGCCCGACGCCCCCCGCTCCCAGGCGCCCCCCGACTCCATCCGGCAGGACGTGGAGCGCGCCATCGCGTCGCTGAACGAAATGCGCGAATCGCTCGCCGCGACCATCGACACCCCAACAGTCGACAAAAGCACCTTCAAGCGCGTGTGCAAGCCGGTCGGCAAACGGGCCAAGCAGATGAGCGCAAAGCACGGGTGGGTCGTGCAGCAACTCGCCAAGAAATACCGCACCCCCGACCACACGCTCGATCCGGAGGCCCGCCAGCTCCACGAGCGCTTTGCCGCGTCGCCGGACCTCACCGACACGTGGATCCGAACGACCCGCGACGGCAGGGAGGGGTGGCGCTACGCCCGCCGGATCACCGTCCAGTCCTCGTGCACGGCGTGCCACGGCCCAAAGGAGAAGCGGCCCAACTTCGTGAAGAAGGGATACTCCAGGGATCGGGCGTACGGATTTGAGGCCGGGGACCTGCGGGGGCTCTACACCGTCTTCGTGTCCGCTCCGGCTTCCAGCACGAGCGAGACCGACGCGCCGGAGTCGCGGTAGGAGGACGGCAAGCTCGTGCTCGCCGAGTTCGACGACGACAAGGAGCCGCAGGAGAGCGTCCCGTCGACCAGACCGAGGAGCGGTACAGCACGTACGCGCTCAGAAGCTGTTTGGTGGATGGATATTCAGCCGAGACATAGCGGGCGACGTG
>CAZRPQ010000511.1:0-2097 GCA_964601725.1 uncultured Salinivenus sp.
CCACCATGGAGAAAAAGAAGAACCTGTTCCGCATCGACACCGGCCGCACGCACGGCTGGCAGGTCCGCATCATCCGGGACGGTGACCGCCACACCAAGCTCTTCTCGGACAAGAAGTACGGCGGCGAAGAGGCGGCCTACGAGAAGGCCCTCGCGCATCGCAATGAGAAGCTCGAGGAGCTCCCCGATCTGCCGGAGGAGGGTCCTCTTCAGACCGAGGAGGTGCATCAGCGGCGCTGGGAGGCCGTCACCCGCACTGGCGTGAAGGGGATTGGCTTTACGATGACGACCTACAGCCGGGCCACCGACGCGAAGCGGCCCTACATCAGCGTCCACTGGCCGGGGGAGGACCGGTGGCAATGCACGAGCTTCTCCATCGTGAAGCACGGCGTGCAGGGGGCGCTCAACGAGGCCGCCGAGACGCTGACCGAGCACGTCGACCACGATCTCACGGTGGAGGAGATGATCGAGGAGGCCCATCCGGCGGTGGAGGAGTTGCTGGAGAAAAACGACGCGGCGGAGATGGTTTGAGAATGGGTGAGGGGGAGAAAGGAGCCCCGGGAGCCCCGGGAGCCCCGGAGCGCGCGAGTGCCGATCGGATTGAATTGCCAGACCATTCCGATCGGAGAACCGTATCCTCTCCCGACTCCTCTCCGTGACCGTCTCCGTCAAGGACAGGCTCTGCACGCCTTCTTGCCCATTCCCCCTTTCGCCTTCCGCCACGCTCCCTCTCGTCCACTCGCCCTCTCCCAATGCCGATGAGAGCCTGGCTCCCCCTCATCCTCGTGCTGCTCTGTGTCGGGACCGGCGCGGCCGCCCAACCCGCCCCGGAGCGCCCGTCCGATGATTTGCTGACGCGTCCCGCCCTGCAGGCCGTCGTAGAGGCGCAGGTCGCCCGCGAGGGGGAGGTGCTGCGCACGAAGCTCGACGCTGATGAGTCAGGCGTGCGGGCGCGGGCCGCCCTTGCCCTGGCGTCCGTCCAGGATACGAGCGCGATTCCGGCCCTGCTTGGCCGGCTGAAGGACAGCGTGCCGCTCGTCCGTACGGATGCGGCGCTCGCCCTCGGACAGATGCCGGAGGGGGTGCCCGCGACCCCGCTGCTTCGGGCCCTGGGCCGTGAGCGCGACCCGCGCGTGCAGCGCCGATTGATTGAGGCCCTCGGCAAGACCGGCGACGCCGCCTCGCTGCGCTCCCTGTTTCGCCTTCGCCCGCCACCCGGCCGCAACCCGACTCTCGCCCTGACCCTCGCGCGCTACGGCATGCGGGGCGTCACGGACTCGACGGCCACGAGCTGGCTCACCGAGCACCTGAGGGACGACGATCCCTGGACCCGCCGCAACGCCGCCTACGCGCTGGGACGAGTGGACGCCCTGGCCGCTGGTCGTGCCGATACGCTCCGCGCCGTGCTCGGTGACACAGCCCCCGACGATCCGGCGACCATGCACCTGCTCCGGGCGCTGGGGCAGGTCGGCGACTCCACCGACGCGTCCCGCGCCGCCGAGTGGCTCCGCACCGCGCCGGACTGGCGCACCCGCGTCGAGGCCGCCCGCGCCCTCTCGTCCCTGCCCACCGCCGACGAATCTCAGGCCGCTCTGGTCAGCGCACTCGACGACGATCATCCCCTCGTGGCCCGCACTGCCGCCGAGACGCTGGCCAGGCTGGACTGGTTTGCCGACCGGCTTTCCGCCGTTGGGGTCTGGATCGACGCCCACCCCGATCGGTGGCGGATCGTGGCGCCCCTGCTGCGCGGCCTTGCACGAAACGAGCGCTCCGGGCGTGTCCTAAACACCGTTGCCCGCTGGCAGACCGATCGGTCCGTAGTCGCCTACGCCGCGGCCCTGCCCGCTCTGGCCCCCCTCGATGCGCCCCGCGCCGACTCGCTACTGGACGCGGCCCTCCGGCACGACGACCCGCGCGTGGCCACTGCCGGGGTCCAGGCCGTCGTGTCTCGGTGGGGGCGCACCCGACCGGACGGCGCGGAGGCTGCATTTGAACGTCTTTCTGCTACCGTGCGCCGTGGCGACCCGGCACTCCTGTATCACGGCGCTCCCGCCCTCGCCGACTCCGCCTTCGCGCCGATGGGCGCGGCCGACACGCT
>CAZRPQ010000512.1:0-2091 GCA_964601725.1 uncultured Salinivenus sp.
GGCCGGTTGCCTCCTCAACCAGGACAGCTCCTTCCGGCCCGTCGGGCCCCAATCCGCTGGCCTCGAGCGTAGCACTTTCGTTCTCCTCGCCGCTCAGCGCAAGGCTGAAGGTCGCCGACTCTCCATCTGTGGGCCGGACCATCCGAACGTACCTGTTTCCACTGTCGGACCCGAGGACCCGAAGAGTGGTCTTCGGACTAGAGAAGTGGGCCGGAGGGGCGCGGTGCGTTGACGCCTCACTGCCGATTCCGGCGGTGATGCTCGACCCCTTGTCTCCTCCGTCGCGAACCGCCAGGTTCACCGTTCGGGCATTTCCCCCGCCCGAGGCGAGGGCGTTCCCGCTTGCCTCCTCAGAGAGGGAGAGGGAGTCGAGGTCCGCGCTGTTGAAGACGTAGTACCCTTCCCCGGTCTGAGCTGAGCGAAGGGTGTCGACCTGCTCCCAGCCGCCGTTCCAGCGGAAAAGCGCCTCGTCGAGGCCATTGGCATTCTGCACAGCCTGCCAGTCAAGGTCCGACCGAAGCGGGTTCGAGACGGCGTTCCATCCCCCCTGCAGGCCAATCGCCGAAGCAATCGTCGGCAAGACGGTCCCCTGGATGGAGAACTGATTTTGAGAAATTACCCAGAAGGCCCGCCCCTCTCGGAAGTTGAACGCGTCGCTTCCATCGTACGCCCCGAGGTCGCCATCTCCGTCGCTGGCGCCGCGCTCTCGGAATGCGCGCCAGTCGGGGCCTTGCTCGCCGGAGAAGCCACTTCCGGCCCCTTCAACCAAGTCGATGTCCACGTCTCCGGGCAGCGCCACGAGCTCGTAGTTGGCCTGGACCGACGCGTCGCCGAAGTCACGCGTTACGTCAAAGTCGATCGGCGCCAGTGCCTCGAAGACCTCTACCGTTCCGTCCGGCAGGGCCGCCACCAGCGCAAAGGCCGGACCGTCCTGGTTGGCCGACGGGTCAAGAAAGCCCGACGCCAGCACCGTCGCCGCACTGCCGCCCAGCCCCGACAAGTCCGCCCGGAAGACAGCTACACTCTCCTCCGAATCCCCCGGCGTCACGATCAGGCGCTTCGTCTCCGCCGCCGCCGAGAGGTAGTCGGCCGTCACGTCCCCGTAGGTCAGGTCGTCAAACAAGGTCGTCCCGTTCTCGTCGATGTCGACCGTCGGGGCGTCGGTCGCGCCGTGGACGGCGCGAAGCCCGACCTCGCCGTCGGCGGCGGTCTGCTCGGCTCCCGCCTCCACAAACAGCTCAAAGCCGATGTCCTCCTCGTCCGGATTCTCCGCAAAACCACTCGGGTCGAGCACCCCGTTGGCCACGACCGTCACGGAGCCGTCGGGCGCAAACTCCTCGGTCTGCGTCGCGATAATGTCGCCGGGCCCCTCCGAATCGCCCGGCGCGACGCCGACGTCAATCTCCACCCCGGCCGGCACGCTCAGAAACTCCGTGGCCGTCCGGAACGCAAAGTCGTCCAGGACCCGCGTCTCGTCGAAGTAGACATCGACTGTATCAGCAGCGGGATCCGCTGCGTTGTGGATGAACTGGGCAGTGGCCTCCCCCTCCACCTCGACCGTCACCGCAAAGGAGGTGTCCGTCGAGGCCTGCCCGTCGGAGGCGCGCACGCCGATCTGGTAGGTCGAGTCTGCCTGCGACAGGGACGGCTCCCAGGTGAACTGGCCGGTCGAGTCGGCAATGGCGGCCCCGTCCGGCAGTTCGGTCGTCGCCGAGAAGGTCACTTCGTCTCCGTCGGGATCCTCCGCCTCAACGGTTGTGTCAATCTGGGCCTTCGGCTCGACGGTGAACGCCTCCGGCACGTTCGTGAACTGCGGTGCGCTGTTCGATGGGAACTCCACGACCGAGCCATCCGGCAGCGCGGCTATGAGTCCGAAGCCCGGGCCGCCTTGGTTGGCGGGCGGATCAAGGAAGCCCGATGCCAACACCGTCGCCGCACTGCCGCCCAGCCCCGACAGGTCTGCCTGAAAGGCCGCGACGCTCTCCTCCGAATCCCCCGGCGTCACGATCAGGCGCTTCGTCTCCGCCGCCGCCGAGAGGTAGTCGGCCGTCACGTCCCCGTAGGTCAGGTCGTCAAACAAGGTCGTCCCGT
>CAZRPQ010000513.1:0-2090 GCA_964601725.1 uncultured Salinivenus sp.
GAGGACGAGCCCCGTGTTGAGGACGAGACGGAAACAGACGGAAACTGAAAGGCGGCGGAGTCGCCGCGCTACCACCGCTCGCCCGGATCGGGGTACTGCTCGGGCGGCTCCCCCTCCGCATCGAGCACGGTTGGCTCCTCAACGTCCACATCGTCCGAGCCGACGGCCTCAAGCGTGAGGTCGAACGTCCACCGATCGCCAAAGTCGTACAGGTAGGTCATCTCTGCGCCGGGTCGCAGCGGCAGGTCGCCCACCTGCGTCTCATCCGCGTGGGGGGGCTCCTGGTGGCCGCGCGGATCGTTGACCTGCTGCTCGTGGCCGTACGGGTCCTCGTAGGTGAAGCGGTAGAGGTGATCCCGGTCGAACTGGGCCGCGCGCAGGAGACAGCTGCTCAGGGCGTCCAGAGGCGCGGTGCCCGGCACGGCTACGCGCCACCGGCACTGGTCGTACAGCTCGACGGTAAAGACGTGGGGCTCGGGACGAAAGTCGGGGTGGGGCCGGGCCAGGTGCTGCTCCCACTCCGGGAAATAGGGCTGAAGCACACGCTGAAGATCGTTGCGGGTGAGCTCCATCGGCCCGATGTCGGGCCGCCACTCCCAAGCGTCGTCCGGGTCGTTGCGGGTTGCCTTGCTTTTTTCGTTGATGGCCCATCCCAGCCGACGCAGCAGCGTCTTGCCGAAGGCCGGAAGCGCGATGCGGTCAACCTTCCAGGGCTCGCCCGCCTCCGTCCCGCGCTCCTCCAGATCCACGAGGCCGAAGAGCCACATCAGGGCCAGGCCCGCGGACCCGGGGCCGTATCGAAGCGACGACTCGCGATCCCCGTCGTCCAGGTCCCACCCGGTGGGCGGGATGTTCTGGATGAACCGGAGAATCTCTAGGAGGGAGGTCATGGGGCGAGTTCCGGACTTCTCGAAGATCGTTCTCTCGTCCGCCCGGTTGAGCCACGCCTCCAGCAGGCTCATGTACTGCTCCGTGGGGTTGAGGTCATGCCAGGAGGCGACGATCTCCTCGTTGCGCTCCATTGTCGGATGCGTCCCGTCGCGGTTGATCCGCACGAGGGCCGCCGCCCGGAGGAGCAGGTTGAGCCCGGCGATGGTGGGAAACGCCTTCTGAGTAAGGCGCTCGTAGTCGACCGTCAGTGAGTGGGAGAGCTGTTCGTTGATCTCGGACAGGCGCTTCGTGTAGATGGCGCCCCGCGATTCGCTGACCCGAAGGCCGTTTTTGCCCACGATGTCGAGCATCGCGTCGACGTCGCGGAGAATGGTGCCGGGCTCGTCGCGAGTGATCTCTTGTTTTTGAAGCAGTGTTTCCTGCGCCGAGGAGAGGGGGGCGACCTGGTCGGCATCGAGCATGGGACGAGAAGGTCTGGAGAGCAAAGATCCGAATTCACGGCGACGATAACGCTGCGGTGATGATTTTCTCCGTCGCCCATCCGCATCTTGTAGCAACGCTACTGTCCATCGCCTGATTCCATCCGGTCCCATGCCCTCCACCCGCCGCGACTTTCTGAAAGCCCTTGGCCTCGCCGGTGCGGCCCTCAGCCTGCCCGGTGTGTCCACCGCTGCGCCTCGTCTCTCGCATGCGGCCTCCGCGGTGACGGTCACTGGCCGCGTGATGGGACCGGACGGCGGCATTGAGGGCGTGCCCGTCACCGACGGCGTCACGATCACACAGACCGACGCCGACGGGCGGTACGAGTTGGCGTCCTCGTCCCGTCGGCCGTTCGTCTACCTCTCGGTACCGAGCGGCTACCGGCTGCCGACGCACGAGACGGGCACGGCGCGCTTCTACCAGCCGCTCAACGCGACGGGCGGCGACACGGCGACGGCGTCGTTTCAGCTCGCGCCGCTCGACCGCGACGACGAGCAGCACGCGTTTCTCTTCCTCGCCGACCCGCAGGCGCAGACGGAGGCGGAGATGCAGCAATTCCGGGACGAGACGGTGCCGGACGTGCGCAAGACGGCGGAAGCGCTCGGCGACCAGCCGATCTTCGGCGTCGGCGGGGGCGACCTCGTGTTCGACGACCTGTCGCTCTTCTCCGGCTACGAGGCGGCGGTCCGGCAGATGGACATTCCGTTCGTGCAGGTGGT
>CAZRPQ010000514.1:0-2090 GCA_964601725.1 uncultured Salinivenus sp.
GCCCACGAGCGACCCCTCCTACGACCTCGTCGCGTCCCGGCGGCAGCCCCTCGACGCCGTCTTTGACCCGGAGAGCGTGGCGGTGATTGGGGCGAGCGAGGAGCCCGGCAGTGTGGGGCGCACATTGCTCTGGAACCTCGTCAGCAATCCGTTCGGCGGCACCATCTTTCCAGTGAATCCGAATCGGGACAGTGTTCTGGGGATCGAGGCCTACGCGAGCATCGGGGACGTAGAGGCGGAGGTAGATCTTGCCGTGATCGCCACGCCGGCCCCCACCGTCCCCCCCATTGTGAAGCAGTGTGGGGAGGCGGGCGTGCAGGGGCTCATCATTGTCTCCGCCGGCTTTCGGGAGGTGGGCGAGGAGGGGGCCGAACTGGAGCGGGAGATCAAAGAGATCGCCCGCGACCACAACATCCGCATCGTGGGGCCCAACTGCCTGGGCGTCATGCGTCCGCCGAACGGCCTCAACGCCACCTTCGCCGGGTCGATGGCCAACGACGGGGACGTCGCCTTCATCAGCCAAAGCGGGGCGCTCCTCACCTCGATTCTCGACTGGAGCTTTCGCGAAAACGTGGGCTTCAGTGCGTTCGTCTCCATTGGGTCGATGCTCGACGTGGACTGGGGCGACATGATCGAGTATCTGGGCGACGACCCGGAGACCGAGAGCATCGTCCTCTACATGGAGTCGATCGGGAACGCCCGCTCGTTCCTGTCGGCGGCGCGGGACGTGGCGCAGAGCAAGCCCATCATTGTCATCAAGGCGGGGCGCACCGAGGCGGCGGCCGAGGCCGCGGCCTCCCACACCGGCACCCTCACCGGCAGCGACGCGGTGCTGAACGCCGCCTTCCGCCGCAGTGGCGTGCTGCGAGTGGACGACATCAATGACCTCTTCTACATGGCCGAGGTGCTGAGCAAACAACCCCGGCCCGAGGGTCGAAACCTCACCATTCTCACGAATGCGGGTGGGCCCGGCGTGCTGGCCACCGATGCCCTCATTGGGGGTGGGGGCGAACTGACGCCCCTCTCCGACGAGACCATGGACGAGTTCAACGAGATCCTGCCGGAGGCCTGGAGCCACGGCAATCCCGTCGACATTCTGGGGGACGCCGATCCGAGGCGGTACGCCAAGTCGCTCGAAGTGGCGGGGCGCGACGAGAATAGCGACGGCCTCCTCGTGGTCCTCACGCCGCAGGCCATGACCGAGCCCACCAAGACCGCCGAGCACCTCCGCCCCTACGCCCGCGACAACGACAAGCCCGTCCTGGCCAGTTGGATGGGGGGCGACGCTGTGTCCTCCGGCGAGCACATCCTCAACGAGTCGGGCCTGCCCACCTTTGCGTATCCCGACACCGCGGCGCGGGTGTTCAACAACATGTGGCGGTACAGCTACAACCTGCGCGCCCTCTACGAGACGCCCAGCCTGCCGGAGGACGAAGCGGGGGTCCCCAACCGCGAGGCGGCGACCGACATCGTGCAGGCCACCCACGAGGCCGGCCGCGTGCTGATGACCGAGCACGCCTCGAAAGAGCTGCTGGCGGCCTATGGCATTCCCACCGTCGACACCCGCATCGCCAAGACGCCGAGCGAGGCGGTTGCGACTGCGCAGGACATTGGTTATCCCGTGGCTGTAAAACTCCACTCTACGTCCCTCACGCACAAGTCCGACGTGGGCGGCGTACAGCTCGGGATAAATGCCGACGCGGCAGTGGAGGAGGCCTTCCAGACGATCGAGGACAACGTCGCCGAGGGCTTCGACGGGGTCACCGTGCAGCCCATGATCGACCGCAGCGACGGGTACGAGCTCATCATTGGCAGCAGCATGGACCAGCAGTTTGGGCCCGTACTCCTCTTCGGGTCCGGCGGCCAGCTGGTGGAGGTCTACGAGGACCGGGCCCTCGGCCTGCCACCGCTCAACACGACCCTTGCCCGCCGCATGATGGAGCAGACCAAGATCTACGAGGCGCTCCAGGGCGTGCGGGGGCGCGAGCCGGTGGACCTCGACGCGCTGGAGACGCTACTGGTGCGCTTCAGCCAACTGGTGGTGGAGCAGCCGCGCGTGAAGGAGATCGACGTGAATCCGCTGCTGGCCC
>CAZRPQ010000515.1:0-2089 GCA_964601725.1 uncultured Salinivenus sp.
AGTCCGTGCAGCGCATCATCGAGTACTACGAGCCGACGGCGGAGGACTCGGCCCGCCTCGCCCAGGCGGACGTGGCCGACACGACGGGCACGCCCTCTGATACCGCTGCCGCCGACACCGCCGACGCGACGGAGGGCACCCAGCTTGCCGCCTCCCCCGAGCAGGAGGCCCCTGACGAGGAAGGCACGTCCCTCACCGAGCCGGGCGAGGACGCACAGGCCGGCCCTCAGAATCCACTCCTGGCGGCCATGCAGCCCATGCCCCGCGAGGACCAACCCCTCTTCGGGCGTGTCTTTGCCGCCGACACGGCGGCGGTGGACGACCTCATCTCGAAGCCGGAGGTTCAGAAGATGCTGCCGCCGGGCATCGAATTGATGTGGACCGCCAGTCCGAGGCTCACGACACAGGACGGGCGCGAGGCCTATCACCTTCTGGCTGTTCAGGCGGAGCCGGAACTCGCCGGGCAGGTCGTGACGCAGGCCTCGGTGCAGTTTGACCGCCAGACGAACGAACCGAAGGTGTCGATCACCATGAACTCTGAGGGGGCGCGGGAGTGGGACCGCATCACCGCTGCCAACGTGGGCAATCAGGTCTCTATCGTTCTCGACAATCTCGTCTACTCGAACGCGACCATTCAGACCCGAATTTCGGGGGGGCGAACGGAGATCACTGGGCTTGATTCGCGCCAGGAAGCGCAGGACATCGTTACGGTGCTGCAGTCTGGGCGCCTCAGTACGGACCTCAACATTATTTCGGAACGAACCGTGGGGCCGAGCCTGGGGGAAGAGTCTACGCGGGCCGGCTTCATCTCCATCGTGGCGGGCTTTCTGCTCGTGGTCCTCTTCATGATCATGTACTACCGCACGGCAGGGGTCGTCGCCGACGTGGCGCTCCTCCTGAACCTCATTCTCATCCTCGGCATCCTGGCCGGGTTTGGGGCCACACTGACTTTACCCGGAATTGCCGGAATCGTGCTCACCATCGGTATGGCTGTGGACGCCAACGTGCTCATCTATGACCGGGTGCGGGAGGAACAGGCCACCGGCAAAACCCTCCGGGCGGCCATCAACTCCGGCTACGAGGAGTCCCTGAGCGCCATCCTCGACGCGAACATCACGACGTTCTTCGTGGGCGTCATTCTGTACTCGTTCGGGGTCGGGCCAATCAAAGGGTTTGCCGTAACCCTCATGGCCGGCATTCTCGCGTCCCTCTTTACGGCGATCATCGTCACCCGCATCCTCTTCGACTACATGGTCGAGGACCGTCGGATGCAGGTGAGCTACGGGTAGACCCCTGCCGCCTCTGCCCCGCCCGAACTGCCTTCACGAAGGGATTTCAATTAACGACGGACTGCCATGCGCCTTTTCGAAAACGCCGATTACGACCTGATCCCGAACCGCCGAATCGGCTACGTCATCTCGGGGACCCTGCTGACCCTCAGCATCCTCTCGCTGCTGACGAAGGGACTCGCGCTCGGAATTGACTTCCGGGGCGGGATGGAGTTTGTGGTGGGCAACACCACCGACGTGAACACCGCGGACATCCGATCTGCCCTGGCGGAGCCGCTCGCGGAGGAGCCCGTGGTCCAGCGCTTCGGCCAGACGGGACACTTGATTCGGACCTCTACGCCCGGTGACGAAGAGGTGACCACGACCGTCATGGAGGAGCGCATCCTCTCGACCCTGAACCAACAGTTCCCGGATCACAACATCGGGATCGAGAAGACCAACGTCGTGGGGCCGCGCTTCGCTCAAGACTTGAAGCGAGGGGCCATCTATGCCGTGCTGGGCGCCCTGCTGGTCATCTTCCTGTACATCATGGTGCGGTTTGAGTGGCGCTACAGCCTGGGGGCCGTCGCGGCCCTGGTGCATGACGTCACAATCACGCTCGGGCTTTTTTCGATTCTCGCCGGCATCGTCCCGTTCTCTCTTCAAATTGACCAGTCCATCATCGCGGCCTTCCTGACGATTGTCGGGTACTCGTTGAACGACACGGTCGTGGTGTTCGACCGCGTGCGCGAGTACGTGAATCTGTTTAAGACGGAGCCCTTCGACGAAATCGTCAACCGCTCGATCAACGCGACCCTGAG
>CAZRPQ010000516.1:0-2086 GCA_964601725.1 uncultured Salinivenus sp.
GGCGCCGGAGCTCGCTGCGGGCGAGGCGCTCATCGTCCACAATGAGGGTCTGGAGGGGAAGAAGCGAGGAGGGCATGGCAAACTCGGACTGAGACGGTCAATTCAGCAGGATGCAGACGCGGGAAGACACGGATCGAGACCTCGGTGGAGCAGTGGGGGTCCCTTTGACCTCGGTGCGAGAGACAGCACGTGCGGCCCCGGAGAGGGTTCGGGGGACATCGACAAGTTGGCCGGTTTGCGCGACGAATAGAATTCCGACTCGTTCCCCACACTCCCGACGCTTCTTTTCTACGTCCCTCTGGTCGGAGACGGGCGCGCATGCACTGTCCAGGAGTCGATATCGGGACCCGTGTCGAGGCGGTACGAGCGGGGTGCTCTGGCACTGGTGGATTCCTCGGCGCCTCACACCAGAAAGCGAATGCAGTCGTAGGGAGGATTCACCGTCGGAACTTGGATCGACCTCGCAGAGTGTAGAGCGCTGGCGAATGAACTGTACGATGACTGCGCACATCGTCCCGACCGTAGTAAGCCATGGCGACACAATCCCGCGGCACCTGCCACTTCTGCAATTCGGACTACGCAAAAGGCGGAATGGTCCGCCACCTGCGCGCGTGCTCAGAGCGAGAGGCGGCCATTCAAGCGGCCAACGGCACCGACGCGTCGGAAACGCTATACCACTTGCGCACCGAGGACGAGTGGGGACGCCCGTTCTGGCTGGACCTGGAGATGCGCGGGTCGGCGTCCCTCGAAGAACTGGACCGCTACCTGCGGGCCATCTGGCTGGAGTGCTGCGGCCACCTGAGTCAGTTTTCCGTCGGGGGGTGGGGCGGCAGCGAGATTCCAAAATCCCGCCGCGTGGATCAAGTGTTCGACGAGGACACCGAGCTGACGCACATCTACGACTTCGGCACCGAGTCGCGCACCCTGATCCGAACGATGGACGTGCGTGAGGGAGCGCTCACGACGGAGCGCCCCATTGAGCTGATGGCGCGCAACCACAAGCCAGAGGCCACCTGCATGGAGTGCGAGCGGGAGGCCTCGTGGCTGTGCGTCGAATGCATGTACGACGAGGACGCCACGGGCACGCTCTGCGAGGAGCACGTGGAGGAGCATCCGCACGACGCGTACGGCGCGCCCATGCCCATCCTCAACTCCCCGCGCACGGGCATGTGCGGATACACCGGCCCCGCCGAGCCGCCGTACTGAGGCCGTCTGTCCCGTCCGCGCGGTCAACACTCCGCCGCGGGGCAACGGTTACTGGTGGGGTGGGGGAAAGACAATCCTCCTGCCGGTGTCTCCCGGGTCGGTTACGCCTGCTGGGCGAGCATGGACCGGGTGACCGGGACGGCGTTACGTTCCCGGGAAGCAACCTCGTCGCGGTTGCCCGGAGAGTCCTCGGACATCGTTTCGGCGAGGGCATCCTGAAAACTCTGAAAGAGAACGGCTGCGCAGAGGCTGCGGTACGGATGGCGCTGTCGAGCCTCTTTGGACAGAGACAGTGGGCGAGTGGCCATGGCGAAAAGCGCGTCTTGTTTGAAGGAGAGAACCGCGACACCCCGGAGGGTGTCTTCCGCTAATATCAGGTGAAGTCAATCTCCAGTTGTGTAAGTTCACAAACTCTATGCCAGAGTGAGGTTTGGGGGCGCACTCCGCCTCGATGACATTTCTTTCTCAGTTCAAGGGGGCATCTGGCCGCTGCAGGCCGCCTGCGCGAGCGGCCAGGGCCTGTCACCTGTAACTTGATCGACCGTCTCTTGCGATGCGTGATACATCTACGAGACAACCTGTATTTTCGACTACATAGGCGGAAGTGGGTAAGGGGGGCGAGCCGCTTCCCGAGCGGCCCGGTACTCCGGGTGCTGCGGATGCGGAGTTTCGGCGAAATCGAGGGGGGAGGTGCTCCGGCTTGAAACGACAAGGCGGCCCCTGTACTTTCGGTACCTTGGCCCCCCTTGGTGAGGGCCTGCTTCTGGATTCCGTACAACACATCTTCCCCCGTCCCATGCCCAATCAGCCCGATCCCAATTCGACGCCCACGAGCGACCCCTCCTACGACCTCGTCGCGTCCCGGCGGCAGCCCCTCGAC
>CAZRPQ010000517.1:0-2083 GCA_964601725.1 uncultured Salinivenus sp.
ATCATGACGTTGACGTCCGTGTAGCCCGCGCCGTACACGGCTCCGCCCCCCTCCTGCAGCAGGTCGTACAGGTCGAGATAGAAGCCCCAGGCCCACCCCAGCAGCAGGAAGATGATGTTGACCCCAAGGTGCCGGAGGGCCCCGGAATCGGCCTCGAACCCCCCGTCCTGAATGCCGATCTGGCCGGAGATGACGTATCCGGTCACGAGCGCCAGCAGACCGAGGAAGGCCAATCCCACAATCCCACTCTGGAGCGCCTGCAGAAAGGGAAGCTCCAGCATGTGAAATCCCAGGTCGACCCCGTAGACGGGATCGCTCTGTCCGTAGGTCCCTGCGTACCAGAAGCGAAGCAGTTCATTCCAGCGTCCAGAGAACCCGACGGCAAAGAGCAGGCTGAGCACCCCTGCGATCACGTAGCCGAGCCGCTTCAGCCGGTCTCGCGTGAGCGGCTCGCCGCCGACCTGGGGCGCTTCCCCTTCCTGCGCCCACTGAGAGGCCCACAGGGGGGGAATATTGCCCACGAGATAGTAAAAGTTGGTTCCGAAGTAGAGGCCCGCCACGAGGAAGACGAGCACAAAAAGCAGCACCTGCGTGCCCCGAATGGTCCAGAACACGCTCGAGTAGCCGAGCTCGCCCATCCAGAAGTACTCGACGACGAGTCCCGGGGCAAAGAGCAACACGGTGAGGATGGCCCCGAGAATGCCGAGCAGAATCTGAGTGATGCGGCCCGACGGGAGGAGCGACATAAGCGGTAGTGGGTGTTGAGGGGAGCATGATCAATGGACGCCCTGTAGGGGCTGTCCATTCCTGTTTGGAAAGCTAACAGGCGTGCTTCAAATGCGTGCGTGCGGGTGGGGTTCTACCGTACGGGGCGGATCCATCTGGATTCCGTATTCCGGGACGCCCTAAAGAACCTCTTTCGGAGAGCCGGTCCACAACAGCCTCCTTCCAAGGGACTGGCTTTGCAGAACCACCGTTGTCTTTTGCGAGGGGCCTCCTCGGTTCCCGGGCGGGCCGTCATCTCGTGGCGCGGGACGAGCGTCTGCGACGCCCTTGCCGCCCCCTGGCCCAGTTGTCAACACTCCCCGTCACGTCGGCGATGTAGGGGAGGACCCACCGCGTACCGGTTCTTGCAATTTGAAGAAATTGTCATTTGATTTCGAGAGGGACCTGAGACGAAGAGAGGCGGAAACCGCCCGCGTGCTCGTGCACTCGGCCGTTCCGGGTGCGTAGATCGACCGTCACGTCTGTCCGTCGAATTGTCCCGCCCCCACAGGCGAGACTCGCCTCGCAATGCCTCGTTTGCGGGCAGGGACTGGACAGGAACCGCACCGCCTACCGCTTATGCCCGACCTGAACATTCCCCTCTGGATAATCACGACGACGATCTTCGTGGCGCTCCTGCTTTCTGTCTTTCTTCAACCCGACCTCGTGGCGGTCGTGGTTGTCACTCTCTCGGTCGCCGGACTCGCCCTCAACTGGCTCCGTCGCCAATACAGCTCCCAGCAAAATGGGGGGCAAGAGGAGCGCGAGCGCCGGGGAAAGGGCGATCGCTGGTGGGAATGAACGGGTACGTATCGGGAAGAGCACGAAGAATCTCCTGGTTCTTATACCGAATGCGAGCTTTCGATGTACACGGGCGCCCTCACCCGTCCGCGCAGAGACGACCGGGCCGGTCGTCTCCACAGCCAGGGTTGCGTTCTATTCCCCCGGATTTGCTGATCTCGACGACCATCGGGACCCTGCACAATGACCCTGAGCAGATGGGATTACGTGCGTGAATTCGCTCCGCCCCGATGGCAATCGAGGACACCGCTCATCTGCCGGGAGCGGCGTCAATGCCCACAATCACGTCTCAACACGCCCCCCAAGACCACTGCGGCCGAAAAGCCAAACGCCCTTCCCATCCTCGCCCCACCCGAGGCCCCCTTTCGTCCGCCGAGGCGTAGGACGCGGCGGCCGCGGGGATCGTGCCTCATTGCGCTTCAGATTGGCAGCCGGAGTCGATTTTGAAATTCTACGACGGGCGTAGTACTATACAGATAGTAATACGCAACCTCGGCCCGTCATCCCATCGGCCTGT
>CAZRPQ010000518.1:0-2082 GCA_964601725.1 uncultured Salinivenus sp.
AACTCACCAACCCACCAACCCTCTCACACGTCAGCCCCAACGGCTCCCTCGATCGAGGCATAGCCATCCGCACTCAGCCGCTCCACCAGCCCCTTCTTGATGTTGCGCACGAGCCCCGGCCCTTCGTAGACGAGCGCCGTGTAGAGCTGCACCAGCGAGGCGCCCGCCCGAATTCGGTCGTACGCCGAGTCGGCATCGTGCACGCCCCCCACCCCGATGATGGGAATAGACCCACCGGTCGCCTGGTAGAGATAGCGCACCAGCCGTGTCGCCCGGGCGCTCAGGGGCGGCCCGCTGAGCCCCCCCGGCCCGATGTCCGCCAGCCGATCGTCCGACGTTTGGAGCCCCGACCGGTCCGAGGCCGTATTCGCCGCGATGAAACCGTCTACGCCCCGTGCCTCCGCCACGGCGAGGATTTCCTCGAGCCGAGTGTCGAACAGGATCCGGTCAGTAAGGGGCGGACTCAGTTTCACCAGGACGGGCACGGCGAGGCCCGGCGCCTTCTGCTCCGCGGCAATCACCCCGAGCAGGTCGTCGAGGGCGTCCGGATCCTCAAAGGTGCTGCCCTCCTCCGTATTTGGACACGAGACGTTGAGCGTCACGTAGTCCGCCTGCGACACGAGCTGCCGGAAGCTCGTCCGGAAATCGTCGAGGGCCGCGGTCCCCATGATGTCGGGGTCGTGGGTCTTAGCCAGGTTGATGCCCAGGGGCCGGGTCCGGTCCGAGCGGCCCCGCTCCAGCCGGTCCGCCACCACCTCGGCCCCGTCGTTGTTGAGCCCCAGCCGGTTGATGAGAGCCCGATCCTCCGGCAGCCGGAAGGCCCGAGGCTTGGGATTGCCCGATGCCGGCTGGGCGCTCACGGACCCGACCTCGACAAAGCCAAAGCCGATGGCCTCCCAGAACGGAACGACCCGACCGTTCTTGTCGACCCCGGCGGCCAGCCCTACCGGGTTGGGAAACGTCTCCCCCCAAAGTCGCTGCTTGAGCCGCTCGTCTTCGAACCGGTACTGCGGTTCGATGAGGGGGAGGACGGTGCGCTGCGCGGCCTCGGCCGCCCGCAGGCTTGCCGTGTGCGCGCGCTCGGCGCTCATCCGAAAAAGCAGCGGGCGGACGAAGTTGTACATGCGTGCTCGGTGCCGTCGGCCAGAGTGACGAGAGGCAGCTCTCCCTGCTCCATTGGACCCGCACTCAGGGCGCTTCGTTTCCCCCACGCCTTTGCAGCCCTCGTTCCCCGAGCAGCAGCGTTCGATGTCCATTCCGCTCTACCAGGTGGACGCGTTTACCGACACCCCCTTCGCCGGCAATCCGGCCGCCGTGTGCTTGCTTCCCGAGTCCCGAGACGCCGACTGGATGCAGCACGTGGCCGGCGAGATGAATCTGTCGGAAACGGCCTTCCTCTGGCCCCAGCCGGACGGCACGCATCGGCTGCGCTGGTTCACACCCACCCACGAGGTCGACCTGTGCGGCCACGCCACCCTCGCCAGCGCGCACGTGCTCTGGACAGAAGGGATCGTCTCCGCCGAGGCGCCGATTCACTTCGACACAGCAAGCGGCCGCCTCACGGCGCGGCGCCGCGACGGGTGGACTCGGATGGACTTTCCCACCGACCCGATCGAGCTCACTGAGCCTCCCTCGGCCCTGCTCGACGGCCTGAGTGGGGCGGCCCCGGAGGAGGTCGGATGGAGCGGACGGGACTACCTCGTTCGTCTCTCGAGTCCCGACACTGTGCGAACTCTTCAGCCGGACCTATCGGCACTCGGGGCGCTCGACGATGCGCGGGGCGTCATCGTCACCGCCGCGACTGACGCCGATGACATCGACTTCGTGTCCCGCTTCTTCGCCCCCGCCGTGGGCGTTCCCGAGGATCCCGTGACCGGTTCGGCCCACTGCGCGCTCGGGCCGTACTGGGCCGCCCGCATCGGGCGCACCCCCCTCACCGGCCGGCAGGTGTCGGCGCGGGGCGGCACCGTGCGCGTCCATCTCGACGCCCTCGATGCCGAGCGAGTCACCCTCGCCGGGCGCGCGACCACCGTCGTCCACGGTCGCCTTAACGCCTAACGCCCAACGCTTAACGCCCAACGC
>CAZRPQ010000519.1:0-2079 GCA_964601725.1 uncultured Salinivenus sp.
CGGCCAATCACCTCGTCCTGTTCGCCGTGGCGTGGACGGCGATGGGCTGGGTGCTGGCCGATCTGATCGGGCACGTCCGCGGGTGGCCGCAGGCGCAGGCCGCGGCGCGGTACGCGCGGCGGTTCTTCCTCGGGGGCAGTGGCCTTCTCGCCGGTGCGCTCGGGCTGCTGGGCCTTCGGGCGGGGACGTGGACCATCGACGGCGTGCTGGCGGCGGTCGGCGGGCTTTCGACGCCCGTCGTCGGGAGCGCAGCCGTCCTGCTCCTCCTGGCCGCGATGGTGCAGTCGGCGCTGGTGCCGTTCCACCGGTGGCTGCTGTCGTCGATGACGGCCCCCACGCCCGTCTCGGCGTTCATGCATGCAGGCCTCGTCAATGCGGGCGGCGTGCTGCTGGCGCGGTTCGCGCCCGTCGTGTTTGAACTCCCGACCGTCATGCTGGGGATTGTCTTTGCCGGGGGCGTGAGCGCGCTGCTGGGCCAGGCCTGGATGCTCGTTCAGACCGACGTGAAGCGGCAACTGGGGGCCTCGACGGTGGCGCAGATGGGGTTCATGGTGCTGCAGTGCGGGCTGGGGTTCATCCCCGCCGCCATCGCGCACCTGCTCCTGCATGGCTTCTACAAGGCGTACCTGTTCCTGGCGTCCGGATCCGTGGTGGAGCATACGACGCCCGGGACGCCGGACCACTCCGGACCCGGACTGTTGGGCGGGCTCATGACGGCGCTCACGGCGGTCGCGGGCGGCGCCCTGTTTGCGGCGCTCACCGGCAAGTCGCTGACGGCGCTCAACAGCGGCACCGTGCTCACGGTGTTTGTAGTGCTGGCGGTGCTGCACGCCACCCGCACGCTGGTGCGCCGCGCGGCATTGTCCCGCACCGCTCGGCTGTGGCTCGTGCCAGGTGTGTTGCTGCCCACCATCGCGCTGTACGCGGGCGTCTACAGGGGGGTGGGAGTGCTCCTTACCGACCTGCCGACGGCCGTGGCACCGACGGCCCTTACGCCCCTCCACGGAGGCCTCCTGGCCGTGTTTGGGGGTGCGTACGTCGCCATCGAGCAGGGCTGGCACCGGGCGAGCACGCGGCTTTACGTGACGCTCCGCAACACGTCGCAGCCGGTTTCGACGACCCTTCTGCACAACCGCGACCAGTACAATGCCTATTGACCGATCTGTCGTTCGGGCGCGCATCGAGAACGCCGCCGAGCACATAGGCCCGCTGTGGCCGCTGAAGACCTTCAACGCGACGAACCCGCTCCTGGGCTTCGAGGATCAGCCGTTCGACCGGGCGGTGCAGCAGGCCGGAACGCTGTTCGGCGGGCGGGGCTATCCGAGTCCTGAGATGTTTCGGCAGGCGTGGGCCAACGGGGAGATCGATCCGGACGTCCTCACCCGTCGGCTCGCCGAGCACGGCATCACGGAGCGCCCGGAGGTCCTGCTGGACCGGATGGACGCCGACGATCCCGGCACGGACGCGGCTCCAGCCGACCGGCCCCTTGACCGCGTGATGACGAAGTGGCTCGCGGCGTTTCTGGATCAGGGGCAGGCGGCCTGGCCGATGCCAAACCGGGAGGAGGGCTTCTACGCGGCGTGGAGCACCGTGGCGCCGTACGACGAGGACATTCCGGGCGTCGACCGTCCCTCCGACCTGCCCGACACCCTCGTGGACGCGTTCGAGGCGGTGCTGGGCAGTTATCCTGAGGCGCGGTGGGAGTCCATCTTCGTGCATCACCTCACGGCGCTCCCGGGCTGGACGGGCTTCATCAAGTGGCGGGCGCGGCGGGCCAACACGGAATGGCAGGAGGCGTACCCCATCACGCTGGCCGACTACCTTGCGGTGCGGCTGACCCTCGCCGACCGCATGGGCGAGGCCATTGCGCCGGACCGCGCCGACACGCTCCCGACGAACGGCACCGACCACCCCGCACTGCCGCGCATCTGGCTGCGGGCCTGGGAGGAGAGCTACCGCTCGCGGCTGCTGGACGATCTCCGGCAGACGACCGACCCGGCGCCGCAGGCGGAGGAGACGGCGCGGCCGGACGCCCAACTGGTGTTCTGCATCGACACGCGATCGGAGGTCATCCGGCGC
>CAZRPQ010000520.1:0-2077 GCA_964601725.1 uncultured Salinivenus sp.
TCGGCATCTCCGGCATTCACCAGCTCTCGGGCCTCTACGCCCAGAATACGAAGAATCTGCGCACGTACTACGACCAGATTGACCAGGGCGAACGGACGGTCTACCGAGGGTATCGGCCGACCCAGGAGGATCGGTTGCGGCGTCACGTCATCATGCAGCTGATGTGCAACGCCGAGGTACAAAAGGCGGCGGTCGAGGAACGGTTTGGCGTCGACTTCGACGCGCACTTCAGCGACGCCCTGGATCGCCTGCGGTCGATGGAGCGGGACGGGCTCGTCGCGCTGGGTCCGGAGGCGATCACCGTGCGCCCGTCGGGGCGGCTGCTGGTGCGGAACGTGGCCTCGGCCTTCGACGCGTACCTGCATGGAGCCAACCCCGACGAGCAGCCCGCCTATTCCGAGAGCGTTTGACGTCCCAGTTTCGTTCATGCCTCTGTTCTCATCCGCGACTGATCCACAATGACCTCTTCCACTGCACGTGCTCCGTCCCCCGCGCCCAACATCATTCAGGGTGGCATGGGCATCGGGGTTTCCAGCTGGCGCCTCGCCCGTCGCGTGGCCCAGCGGGGCGAAATTGGCGTCATATCCGGCACCGGCATCGACTCCGTGGTCGTGCGCGAGCTCCAGGAGGGCGACCCCCATGACCGGCGTCGAGTGCTTGCCGACTACCCCGACACGGAGATCGCCGAGCACCTGATCGATCGGTTCTATCGGCCGGAGGGGATGCCCCAGGATGAGCCCTACGACCTGCTGAACATGCACCCGTTCGAGCCGTCGGTCCGCTCGCAGCGCATCCTCGCGGCGGCCACCTACACGGAAGTGCGGCTCGCGGCGGAGGGCCACGAGGGGATGATCGGGATGAACCTCCTCGCGAAGCTGAAGCGCTACACGCTACCCTGCATCTACGGCGCACTTCTGGCCGACATCGACATCGTCTCCATCGGGGCGGGCATTCCGCTGGAGGAGGCCCGTCAGATTCCGAAGCTGGCGGCGGGCGAGCCGGCCGCCTTGCGGCTGGACGTGGACACGAGCCAAGCGCCGGACGCCGACGACACGTACGCGTACCGGTTCGACCCGGCCGACGTGCTCGATTCGCCGCCGTCGCTGGACCGGCCGCTGTTTCTGCCCATCATCTCGTCCGACGCGCTGGCCCGCATCATGAACGCGAAGCTCCCCGACGAGCACGTGGACGGCTGGGTGGTGGAGGGCCCGGTGGCGGGCGGTCACAACGCCCCGCCCCGCAACAAAAACTACGCGGCGGACGGCACGCCGCTATACGACGAGCGCGACGAGGCGGACCTGGAGGCCATTTGTACCCTCGGGAAGCCGTTCTATCTGGCGGGCGGGTACGGCTCGCCCGAGGGCCTCCGGGCCGCCCACGAGGCCGGCGCCGCCGGCATTCAGGTGGGATCCCTCTTTTCCCTGACCGAGGAGTCGGGCTACCCGCCCCGCACCACGCGCCGTCTCATTCGGGGGCTGCACAACGGCGAGATCGAGGTCAGCACCGAGGGGCGCGTCTCGTCTACGGGCTTTCCGTTCAAGGTGCTCACCGCCGACGGCACGCTGGCCGACGCAGAGGTGCGCGACCGGCGCGCCCGCATCTGTGACCTCGGATACCTGCGCGAGCCGTACCTCGACGAAAACGGGCGACTGATGGGCCGGTGCCCGGCGGAGCCCGTCAAGACCTACGTCAGCCGTGGGGGCGACCGGGAGGAGACGGAGGGGCGGGCGTGCCTCTGCAACGCGCTGATGGCCAACATCGGGCTCGGGCAGCAGCGGGGCGACCACGCCGAGCCGCCCCTCTTTACTGGGGGCGACGCGCTCGAAGATCTTCCGCTCGGCTCGGCGGAGAACCCGCAGTACGACGCGGACGACGTGCTGGACTATCTCTACGGGAACTCCGCACCGGCTGCGTCCTGGGCCGAGTAGCGGCGGCGGGCCGCGCCTGAATTGCCTCGTCTTTTCGGTTCGCGAGAGTGGGCTCGCGTTGTCGGAGAGGAACTTCCGGGGGCGGTCCGAGAATACGTGGATGTTGTTTGCCGCCCCGTAATAGGAAACTCGTGCGCCGCACTGTCCTC
>CAZRPQ010000521.1:0-2074 GCA_964601725.1 uncultured Salinivenus sp.
GTTGGGTGTTTTGTGCCGGGGGCGAGAGAGAGGCAACGTCGAGATGTGAGGGCGAACCTGAAGGAGGGTGTGCGAGTACGGGTCGTGTCATGGCCGCTACTCGTTCGCACACCGATGAGTCGTCCGCCGAGGCCGAGCGCGCCCGCCGGCGGGCCATGGCCGCGAGCCTGTTCGTGTCCTTCCTCATGCTCGTGGGCAAGCTCACGGCCGCCTCCCTCACCGGAAGCACGGCCATCTTCTCCGACGCCGCCGAGTCGGTGATTCACCTCTTCGCCACCGGCTTCGCGGGCTTCAGTCTGTGGTACGCGTCCACGCCCCCCGATCCCGACCACCCCTACGGCCACGGAAAGGTCGCCTACTTTGCGTCCGCCATTGAGGGGACGCTCATTCTCCTGGCCGCCATCGGCATCGGATGGATGGCCGTCCAGGACCTCGTGACGGGGACTACACTGCGGCAGCTCGACGTAGGGCTCTACCTGATCGCAGGCCTCACTGCCGTCAACCTCGCGCTGGGATGGTACCTGATCCGTACCGGACGGCGCACCAACAGCCTCGTCCTCGTCTCCAACGGCCAGCACGTGATGACGGACATGTGGACGAGCCTCGGCGTCATCGTGGGGGTCGGGCTCGTGTGGCTCACGGGGATCCGGTGGCTGGACCCCGCCGTCGGTCTCCTGGTGGCGGCCAATATTTTGTGGACCGCCACCGGCCTGCTCCGTCGCTCCGTCTACGGCCTCATGGACGAGGCCGACCTGGAGGCGACGAAAGCCCTGCTCGACGAGCTTGGGACGGCGGTGGAGGAGGACTTGATCGCCGAGTTTCACCAGGTCCGCCACCGCCGATCCGGCGATCAGGTGTGGATCGAGTACCATCTCATGTTTCCGGGGGACATGCCGATCCACGAGGCCCACGCCCGCTCCCACGAGGTCGAGGATCGGGTCGACGCCCTCTTTCCGGACGACGACGTTCACGTGACGGCCCACCTGGAGCCGCGGCGCCACGACGAGGCCCACCCCGAGGAGCACCGCGAACCGACCGACCCCCTCCGCGATGTGCTGGGGTAAGTGTGGAGGTGTGGAAGTGGGGAAGTATGGAGGCATCTACGTCCATACATCCACCCTTCCATACATCCCTCCTTCCACACTTAGCCGATTTTCCCTTCCTCGCGGAGGCGTTCGAGGTCGTCGAGGTTGCTATGGACGTGCTCGGCAGAGGTGTCGAGCAGGTCCTTCTCCTCTTCGTCGAGGTCGACCTCGATAATCTCTTCAACGCCGCCCTCTCCGAGCTTCACCGGCACACCGATGAAGAGGTCGTGCAGGCCGTACGCGCCGTCGCAGTACGCCGCGGTGGGGAGGATGCGCTTGTTGTCCTTCAGGATGGCCTCCGTCATCTCGGCCGCCGCGGCGCCCGGGGCGTACCAGGCGGAGGTGCCCATCAGGTCCACGATCTCGCCGCCGGCCCCTTTCGTGCGCTCCACAATGTCGTCGATCGTGTCGTCGTCGAGCAACTGGGTGACCGGGATGCCGCCGATCGTGGTGTAGCGGGGGAGGGGCACCATGGTATCGCCGTGGCCGCCCATGAGGAGGGCCTGCACGTCGCGCACCGACACGTCGAGCTCCTCGGCGATGAACGAGCGGAAACGGGCGGTGTCGAGCACGCCGGCCATGCCCATCACGCGGTGGGCGGGGAAGCCGCTCGCCTCATAGGCGACGTAGGTCATCACGTCGAGCGGATTGGCCACCACGATGATGGTGCTGTCGGGGCTGCCCTCGACGAACTGTTCGGTGACGCCGCCCACGATTTCCGTATTCTTGGCCAGCAGGTCGTCGCGGCTCATGCCGGGGCTGCGGGGCAGGCCGGCGGTGATGATGCACACGTCGGAGCCCTCGGTGGGGCCGTAATCGTTGGTGCCCGTGATGCGCGAGTCGAAGCCGTGGATGGGACTCGATTCTCGCATGTCGAGGGCCTTGCCCTGCGGCATGCCTTCCTTAATGTCGACCATCACCACGTCCTGGGCAACGTCCTGGCGAGCCACGCATTCGCCAACGGTGGCACCGACATTGCCGGCGCCGAT
>CAZRPQ010000522.1:0-2070 GCA_964601725.1 uncultured Salinivenus sp.
ATGGCCTTCATCCAGCCCTCGCAGGCCGACATGATGGGGATGTGATACGGTCTTTGGATTGCACTGCCGGGATCTTCCTCATGCCGTCTGGCCTCGATGGGGGGGAACGGTTGGAAGGTTGAGGGTTGAAGGTTGAGGGTTGGGAGGTTGAGGGTTGGGAGGTTGAGGGTTGGGAGGTTGAGGGTTGGGAGGGTGAAGGTTGGGAGGATGAAGTGGGGGGCTTCGCGGACGGAGAAGAACATTCCTCGGACGGAGGTCGGCATCCGGATCCGGACCTCAGTGCATTCTTGCCTCTTTGAACCGCATTACCGATGCATGAGAACGTTAAATGAGCGACTACTTTTGGCCCCGTACTGCCTCTGTCCCAAACGCTTTCAGGATCGAGTACGGGCGTACATGTCCCGAACGCTGTCGGGGTGGGCGTGTGGGCGTTTTTCTCCTGTACCCCCAGACGCCCGGACGCCCACACCCGTCGGCATACTCTTCGGAAACTTTTGCACGGCTCGCGGTCGTCGCCTCCTCTGACGGAAGAATTGGGGTCGCGATGGTGCTCACCACACGCGGCGGCACACACAATAATCCGCCACACAAAATAATCGTCGACACGACGCTACGGCACGATGGATGAACTGTCCGCCGCGAATCCTCCCCCCTCGGCGTCGGAGGCGGGCGATTCGGGCGAGACACATTCAGGCTCTGATGCGGACGGAGAGTCCCTGAGACGGCCTCGCCCGGAAGCCCTGGGACTGGGCCCCCTGGACTCGCCCCGCTTCGCGATGCCTCCGTTTGCCCCGGACAACAAACTGTCCGCGCCGACGAACGGGACGAGGCGGTCCGCGTCGGAGAAAAAATCCATCGGCGCCGCGGACGCGCCGTCAGATCTCCAGGGCGACGGATCTCCAGGGCGGGAGGAATCCGCGCCTTCGTCCGAGGGGTCCGCCTCCTCGTCGACGTCCCAATCCAAGGCAGGGGGACCGTCCCCGGAGGAGGACCCGATGGGGCGCCCGGAAGACCCGATCGACGAGCTTGAGAACCAGATTGATACCGAGCTCATCGACGAGTTTGCCTCCCGGATGTCGTCGGGGGCGTCGGTGGAGACAAACGACCGGGTCGTCGAGATGCTGTTGCGCCGGGGCGTCGTCGGGCTGGAGCAGGTGGAGGCGGCCCAGGCGCGGCGGGACACCGAAGAGCCGGACCTTGCCCTCTGGCGCGTGCTTGCGTCGCTAAACGGGGTGGACGGGGAGGCCGTCTACGAGCGGGCCGCCCGCATCTACGCCTTCTCGGTGGCCGACCTCGAGGCGGAGGATTCCGACCTCGATTTTGTCCAGTCGACGGTCGAGGGGTTTACCGACGAGCAGCAGGAGCAATTGCTGGAACTGGGCCTCGTGCCGCACCACGTAGAGACGACGGGGCGAACGAGCAAGGTCATCTTCATCACCCACGATCCGATGCGCCCGGAGGTCCATCGGGTCGCCCGGTCCCTCGACCTGGATCAGTTTGAGCTCCAGTACGCCCCGAAGTCGGCCGTCAACGAGCTGCTTTCGGAGGCCTTTCCGAAAGATAATAAGTATCTGGAGCGCCTCGACCAGGAGTCGTCGATCGATCTGGGCCAGAGCTTCGAGGAGGACGACGAGGACCTGGTCGACGAGGAGAAGCTCGAGGAGGAGATCAACCGCTCCACGCTCATCAACCTGTTCGAGGCCACGCTCGTGGAGGCGGTGCGCGAGGGGGCGTCCGACATCCACATCTACCCGAACCCGAACAAGGAGGTCGAAATCCACTTCCGGATGGACGGCCGCCTCCAGCACTGGCACACGGAAGACCGCGTGCACCCGGAGGCGCTCCTGTCGGTGATCAAAGACAATTGCCAGAACGTCGACCGCTTCGAGAGCGACGCGGCGCAGGACGGCTTCATCCAGCGCGACGTGGACGGGACCCGCATCCGGTACCGGGTCTCGATCATGCCCATCGCCAGCTCGAACCAGGACATCGACTCGGAGAGCGTCGTCATCCGCGTCCTCGACGACCGGAAGGTCATCACGGACCTCACCAAGCTGGGGCTGGCGCCGC
>CAZRPQ010000523.1:0-2066 GCA_964601725.1 uncultured Salinivenus sp.
CAGCACCTTCACGTCGCTCATCTCCACCTGCGGCCCGTCGGCCCGGAGCGGCCGCATCGAATCCGCCCGGGCCGTCGCCATGCGGCGCTTCGGCCCCCTCCTCAGGTCGTGGGACGACGTGGAGTCGGTGGGCCACAGCTGGTGCTGGCCCCACTGCAGGCCGAGATGATAGAGCGCAGTCGTGCCGCGGAACGTGAGGGGCTCGGGCACGAGCATCCGCCCGCTGGACTCCGAAGACACCTCTACCGGGTACCGGCGACTCTTCCGCTCGGAGGCGCTGCGGTCCCCGTTGTACTGGACCGCCGAGACGGTAAGCAGAGAGGCCGCGAGCGAGTCGTCTTCTCCCATGGGAAGCGCGGCGGTGGGCACGCCCCAGTAGACCTCCGTTCGCGTCGTGCCGTCCGCCTCGAGGAAGCGCGCCGTCCGCACCGACACGGCGAGCTGCGCGGCGCCGTCGAGCAGGCTCGTGTGGTGGCGGGGCATGGCCTCCTGGCGCCGCTCGGCCGCGCGGCGATCCTCCTGCCGCGCCCGCGAGACCATGCGCGTCACGAACTGGGTGGGGGCGTCGTACCCGAGGGACGAATTCACAGAGACGCGGCGCGTTTGTCCCGCCCCCGCGCCCACCTCGACGGTCCGCTGGCTCGCCGAGGACGCATTGCCCCCGAACATCTCCTCCATCTCCGCGGTGGTGGCCTGCATCTCCTGCCAGTCCGCATAATTGGCAATTTCCGTGTATCGATTGCTAAAGTTGATGTGGTAGAGGGCCAGCTCGCGGTAGATGGCGCGCATGGCCATAACGGCCGAGTAGGCAATGTTGAGCCCCCGCTCCGAGTTTGAGCGCTGCCGCGTCAAATACTTCGGCATCAATTCGTTGGCCTTCGCGACCGCGAAGCAGTCTGACGTGTCCTCTTCCGCAAACAGGTAGAAGCCCGCATCGTCGATGTGGGTATAGAGCCAGATCTCACTCTCCGGAAAGCTGGACGGCGGCACGTTGACCCCAAAGCGATAGACCTCTCGGAAGAACTCCCCGTCCTCGTAGTTCAGCGCGCGCCGCTTGTACGGATCCCCGAAGCGAAGTTGGACGAGGCCCCGATCGTCGAGGGCGCTGGCCCGCCCCGGGCACCTGTAATTTTGCTGAACGTGTGCGAGCCGCGCCAGGTGCTCTTCCAGGCGCTCGTTGACGTCAGTGGCCGGGTACGGATCGAGCCCCCGCCACCATGTCGCGAGGGCCGGGCCCGCCCCGGACCGGAAGGTCCACGATCCCGCGGGGGTGGAGCGCTCCTGTTCAATGACTTGAGCGAGCACGGAGTCGGCCATGAGGGGCTCGATCTGGGCGACGCGGCGCCGGAACAGGTCCTGCATGGCCCCCGAGGTGTCGGGACCCACCCGACGGAGAAGCGACCGATAGATGTCCACCGCATACAGTCGCTCCCCCCGAAGCCGATCGGGCGTAAGCACCCGGAGATAGGCGTCTGCGAGACGCGCGTCGAATCGTTTGCTTCCCCGGAGAGCCCGCAGGCCCGTTCGCCAGGTCAATCGTGCCTTTTCGGGATGTCCGGCCTGCGCGTACGCCTTCCCAAGCCAGTAAGCCGCCGCGCCATGCGAGGGACTTACCAGCACCGAATCGGCGCTCAGGGCCGAGCGCAAAAGGGAGATGGCATCCTTGGTTCGCCCCTTCTGCAGCAACTGTACGCCCGCGTCGATCTGCGTCGCTCCGGAGAGCCGCTGGATGTCGGGGACCTCAATCTCTTGGGCCTGGGTGGAGCCGAGCGCTCCGCAGAAGAGAAGCCCACTCACAATCCAGAGCAAGACCGACGCCACTCGGCTGCCCCGCGAGGTTCGAGTTCGTGCGTGCCGAACAGAGACAGGGGGTTTCATAACGTATTGCGTTCCCGACGGGGGAAGGCCTTTAACATCCACGGTCTATAGGGATTAAGTAGATGTTCACCGAGCCTTTGTAGTTCCCCTCCGTTCCGTATGTCCCAACCCGGGCGGCCTTTTCTGTGTAGAACGATAGGTCGCATTCCAGACCTGTGAGTTGAGTCAATAGCGATTTGCCTCAAATG
>CAZRPQ010000524.1:0-2061 GCA_964601725.1 uncultured Salinivenus sp.
CGCGAGCAGGCGGGCGTCCACAAAGCGCATGTGGTGGCGGCGACGAATGGCGAGCCGGACCGGCTTTGCATCCACTACGACCCGGAGGCGATCTCCCTCCCCCGCATCCGGCAGCGCGCCCGGAGCCTTGGGACCGAGCTGACCGACCAGTACGGGCACCTGTCCTGGACCGTCCGCGGCATTGGGCACCCCCGGCGCGCCCGCAGCATCGCCAAGCGGCTGCGGCAGATCGAGGGCGTGGTGGAGGCGGAGGCGAGCGCGGCCGAGCAGATCCGCGTGGAGTACGACCGGTCCGCAACCGATGAATCAGACATCCGCGACGTGCTTCGATCAGCGGGCGTGCGGCTCCAGGGAGACGTGCTCGACGCTCACGATCTGGCTTCGTCGTCGACCACGGACGAAGACGCGGAGGTCCCCGATCATGCAGAAAGGCAGGGCGAGGACCACGGGCACGGCCACAGTGGCATTTTCGGCGAAAAGACGGAACTTATCTTCGCGATTATCGCCGGGGTGTCTGTGGCCGTCGGGTTCGGGCTCTCGTTTGCCGGCGGGCTCTCCGCGTGGTGGCCGTGGGGCTTTTACGTCGGCGGGTACGTCTTCGGCGGGTACTACACGGTGCGGGAGGCCATCGACACGCTCCGGGTGGGCGACTTCGAGGTTGACTTCCTCATGCTGGTGGCCGCGGCGGGAGCGGCGGTGCTGGGCAAGTGGCTGGAGGGGGCGTTCCTGCTCTTCCTCTTCTCCCTCGGTCACGCGCTGGAGCACTACGCGATGGGTCGGGCCCGCCAGGCCATCGAGTCGCTGGCCGAGCTGGCGCCCGACACCGCGCTCGTCCGGCGGGACGGGACCGAGAAAGCGGTCCCGGTCGACGCCCTGCGGCTCGGGGACACGGTGATCGTGAAGCCGAACGAGCGGATCCCCGCCGACGGATTCGTCACCGAGGGCGAGAGCGCCGTCAACCAGGCGCCGGTGACCGGCGAGAGCGTGCCCGTCGACAAGGCGCCCGTTGCCAATCCGGACGCCGTAGACGACCCGACGGGGCTGGGCACCGCCCACCGCGTGTTCGCCGGCACGATCAACGGCAGCGGAGCGCTGGAGGTGCGCGTGACGAAGCGGGCCGACGAGTCGACGATCTCACGCGTGGTGCAGATGGTGACGGAGGCGGAGGCCGAGAGATCCCCCACCGAGCGGTTCACCGACCGCTTCGAGCGCATCTTCGTCCCCGCCGTCCTGGCCCTCGTCGCGGTCCTACTGTTCGCCTGGGTGCCCCTCGACGAAACGTTCGCCGACAGCTTCTATCGCGCAATGGCCGTGCTGGTGGCCGCGAGCCCGTGCGCCCTCGCCATCGCCACGCCGAGCGCCGTGCTGAGCGGGGTGGCGCGGGCCGGGCAGGGCGGCATCCTCGTGAAGGGCGGCGGCCCGCTCGAACGGCTGGGCCGCCTCGGCGCCCTGGCCTTCGACAAGACCGGCACCCTCACCGACGGCGAGCCCCGCGTGACGGACGTGCATCCCTTTAGTGACACCTCAGAAACGGAACTGCTGCGCGTCGCTGCGTCGGTGGAGCAGCGTAGCGACCACCCCCTGGCCGAGGCCGTCGTGACCTGCGCCACCGATCACCTCGATGGCCCCCCGCTCCCTGAGGCCCACGCCCTGGAGAGCATCACGGGCCGCGGCGTGACGGCCACCGTCGACGGCGATCCCGTCCACGTGGGCAAGATCGACCTCTTCGGCGAGGTCGGTGGGCCGCCGCTGCCCGCCCCGCTCCGCGACACGGTTGAGGCGCTGGAGTCCAAGGGCCGGACGACGATGGTCGTGCGGCGGGGGACCACCTACCTCGGCGTCATTGGCCTCGCAGACACTCCGCGCGACGGGACCGCCGACGTGGTGGACCGGCTGCGGCAGGTCGGCATCGAGCGGATGGTGATGCTCTCGGGCGACAACCAGCGCGTCGTGGATGCCGTGGCGGAGACGCTCGGCATCGACGAGGCACACGGCAACCTCCTCCCCGACGACAAGGTGGACACCGTGCGGGCGCTCCGCGACACCGAAGACGTGGCGATG
>CAZRPQ010000525.1:0-2057 GCA_964601725.1 uncultured Salinivenus sp.
AGCGAGTCGCGGCCGCCGCTTTGCGCCCAGCGGGGCACGAGGGCAGCCGTCAGGGTCGTGGCCGAGGCCGCGTACGGATACTGGTCGGCGAAGTCGGCGGTCTGGGTCGTCGGGTCCCACAGGGTCATGGAGCCGCCGCCGGGCCCCGACATCATCGGCTCCAGCACAT
The DNA here is from genome assembly GCA_964601725.1 of uncultured Salinivenus sp. GTDB lineage: Bacteria > Bacteroidota > Rhodothermia > Rhodothermales > Salinibacteraceae > Salinibacter. Next base: position 170 of record CAZRPQ010000525.1, read on the forward strand.
GCAGGGCAAACGCGGTCGCCACCGCCGCGTCGACCGCCGTGCCGCCGGCCTCCCCCCCTCCAATCAGCGGAGAACCGTTCAGATAGAGTTCGAGCACACGATCATGAGGTCAGTGGTGACAAGGAGGTGGGGCACCGCTCCTCAAGTCGCAGTTTTCAGGAGAGGCTCTGTGGCAAAAGCGCGAGGCACCGGCAGGTCGGCCATCGTCTGCAGGCCGGGCTGTGCTCGTGCGGCGAGCGGCGCGGTGTTGACGAGCATGCCCACTGTGGCGGTGTCGCCGAAGATGCCCCCCTGGAAGCGAAGGTCAATCGGCGGCTCGCCCTCCACATTCACGGCGTCGTACGACTCGTCCGCCCCCACGTACATCTTCAGGTCGAGCGTCAGCTGCGGCTGTCCATCGATGCGGCCGGTGGCCGAGTGGTGGATGCCGGCCACCTCGCCCGGCTGCACCTGTCGGAAGCCCGTGTCGACCGGGGCGTCGGCGTGGACGGGCTGCAGCTCCTCCTCCACCCCATCCAGCGTCCACCCCAGTCCGTCGGCCAGCATCCGGAGCGACTCCCGGAGCCCGATGTGCCCGAACGTGCCGCCCGCCTTCTTCTCCTCGAACGCCTCGGTCGTGATGCCCGCTCCTACCTTGGCCTGAAGCGGCTCGCGCCGCTCGCTCGCATTCACCACCCGCTCCACGTGGATCGCGTGCACCTCGGTGCACACCCCCGTGGCCATGAGTGGGAGCGTGTCCATGGCGTAGCCCGGGTTCACCCCCGTTCCTACGATCACGACGCCCTCCTCCTGCGCCACGCGGTCGAGGCGGTCGGAGGCCTCGGGGGCGCGTTCGTAGGGAAACGACAGCTCCTCGGTGGAGGATACGACGTGCGCCCCCGCCCGGGCACACTGCACGAATTGGTCGGTGACGCCGTCGAGGAACGACGTCGTCGTGTGCAGCACCACGTCGGGATCGGTAGTAGCAAGGATTTCTTCGGCGTCGTCGGAAACGTGGACGCCCACTTTTGGCCCCCCGTCCCCGATCACGTCGGCCACGTCCCGGCCCGCCTTGTCGGGGTCGATGTCGATGGCGCCCACGAGCGTCATCGCGTCGGACTTTTCGAGAACGGTCCGGGCGGTCGCCTGGCCGATGGGGCCGAGGCCGTACTGAACGATACGCAGGGGAGATTCGGTGCTCACAGGATTGTAGTCAACCTAATTCGACAAAAAACGCCGACGCAGTGATGGGCGCGAGCTCAGTGTTGCTGCGTCATATGATCAAACACGAGTCGGGAAATGTGGGCAAAGGCCGTTACCCCAGCGTCTTCGTCTTCGAGATTCTGAGAGAGAAGGACCAGGACGTACGTAGGCCCGCCGGGGACGAAGACGATCCCGGAGTCGTGGTGCAGCCCTGTGATCCAGCCGGTCTTGTGGGCCACCTCGACCGAGTCCGGAAGACGAGCCGGGATCATGTCATTGTATTCCTGCTCCTTCAGGATCTCAATCATCTCCTGGGAGGCCTGCTCACTGACCGCCTGCCTTCGAGCAATCCGCTCGAGAATCACCATCAAGTCGTGGGCCGAGGTCTGATTGTTGAGGCCCCGGTTGTAGGCCTTCATGTCCTCCACCCCGCGTCGCACCTGGATGCTGTCCGCCCCGTAGCGGCGCATGGTCTGGGTCGTCCGCTCGGCCCCCACCTTTTGGATCAGGATGTTCGTGGCCAGGTTGCTGCTGGCCGTGATCATCTCCCGCATCAGGGTGCGAATCGGGCGGTTCTCCCCGAGGTGGTCGTAGAGCTCCTCGTAACTGTCGTCCTCGGCGGTCAGCGAGTAGCGGCTCCCGTCGACGATGCTCTGAAACTCATTCTCCACGCGGATGGAGTCGTCGAGGTCGAACCGTCCCTCCT
>CAZRPQ010000526.1:0-2054 GCA_964601725.1 uncultured Salinivenus sp.
TGGCGGGCCTCTTCCACCAGGCCGGCATGGACGTGGGCGGCACCGACGACGGCGTGTATCCGCCGATGAGCACTCACCTCGCCGAGCGGGGCATTCCGGTGCAGGAGGACTATGATCCCGCTCACCTGGATCCGCCACCGGACCTCACGGTGGTGGGCAACGCCTGTACGCCCACCCATCCGGAGGCCGCCTACGCCCGCGAAGAGCGCCTCCCGCAGCAGTCCTTCCCCGAGGCGCTGGCCCATTGTTTCCTCACCGATACGCGCCGTCCCCTCGTGGTCACCGGCACGCACGGCAAGACCACGACCACCGGCCTGCTCGTCCACCTGCTCCGGCACGCCGGGCAGGACCCCGGCTTTCTCGTGGGCGGCGTCATGGAGAACACCGGGCAGAGCTACGCGCTGGGCTCCGACGCGCCGTTCGTGGTGGAGGGGGACGAGTACGACAGCGCCTACTTCGACAAGCGGCCCAAGTTCATGCACTACCGGCCGCACGCCGCCGTGGTCAGTTCCGTCGAGTTCGACCACGCCGACATTTTTGCCGATCGGGCCGATTACCGCGGGGCATTCGAAGACTTCGTCGGCCTGCTCGACCCCGACGGCCTGCTCGCCCTCTGCGGCGACGACCCGGCCGTGCGCGCCCTCGCCGAGCACACCAGCGCGACGGTGCGCACCTACGGCTTCGATCCGGGCAACGACGTGCGGGCCGACGACGTGACGACGACCGCGGCAGGACAGGTCTTCACACTCCGGCTGAACGGGCGGAGCGAAGAGGTGCGGTGTCCCCTCCCCGGCCGGCACAACGTCGAAAACGCCCTGGCCGCGGCCCTCCTTGCCTACCGCGAAGGCGTGTCGCTCCCCGACATTGCGGCGGGGCTCGCCACGTTCGAGGGAATGAAGCGACGGCAAGAGGTGCGCGGCCAGCCCAACGACGTGCTCGTGGTCGACGACTTTGCCCACCACCCTACCGCCGTCGCGGCCACCGTGCAGGCCCTCCGCGCCGCCCATCCGGACCGACGGCTCGTCGCCCTCTTCGAGCCCCGCTCCAACACGAGCCGCCGCGCCCGCTTCCAGGCCGACTACGGCCGGGCGTTCGACGCCGCCGACCAGGTCTTTCTGAAGGCCCCGCCGGTGCGTCACAACGACGACCCCGAGGCCATGCTCGACCCAGGTGCCGTCGTGCAGACGATCCGCGACCGCGGCACCCCCGCCGAGACGTTCGACGATGTGGATGCGGTTCTCCCCACGCTGGTCGACACGCTCCAGCCCGGCGACGTGGCGCTGCTCATGAGCAACGGCAGCTTCGGGGGCCTGCCCGAGCGCCTGCCGGAGGCATTAGCCGACGCGGCGTAACTATCCCTCGAAGATCGCGTCCACGTCAATCGTCAACCCGTCGAGGGGACCGTCTCCCGTGAGCGTGTCTCCTTCCTCCAACGTCTGCACGTCGTCGATGCCCCGGTAGATCTGCACGGCCCGGTTGGACGGCTCGACGACCCAGACGGTGTCGACACCCACGTCGAAGTACTCCTTCAGCTTGCGGCGCATGTCTTCCCAAGTGTTCTCCGACGACATGATCTCGACGACGAGTTCGGGCGGAACGTCCAGGAAGCTGTCCGACTGGACTCGATCGTATCGGTCGTGGGAAATGAAGAGCGCATCCGCCGCCCGAACGCTGTCCGGGTCGCGAGCCGTGTAGATTCCGACCTCCCCCACCATGACCTCTCCGACATCCTGCCCTTTGAGGAATTCTCCGATCCGTTGGGCGATTCGAAATTCAAGACGACCGTGGGAGTGTCCAGTGGCAGGAGGCATTTCTTTAAGTTTCCCCTTGACAAGCTCACACCGGTTCAGGTCCGACCTCCGGTAAAACTCTTCTCCGGTAATGAGCCGATCAGTAGGTTCGACGGCGTGACCCATTGCGTGAGGACATACTATCAGATGATTGACGATTGTGTGAATGCTTCTAAGAGGAGTAAGTTTTTCGCCTTCGCTGTCGCTCCCAACAGTGTAAAGTTGAATGACCGGGCTTGAAGACCGTCGAACTTCTCGGATCCG
>CAZRPQ010000527.1:0-2052 GCA_964601725.1 uncultured Salinivenus sp.
GTGGGTTGGTGAGTTGGTGGGTTGGTGAGTTAGTGGGTTGGAGGTTTGTGGGTTGGAGAGGGGGGCGTGGTTAGAAACAGGTCATCGGTTCGTGGGTAGGGGTGCGTGCTCACGGTCGTCTCACTGCTTGGACATCGCTCATGCCTGCGCAGGTCGAGTTCGACACCATTCCAGAGATGTTTCGCCGTCTCTGCGCCCAGTATCGAGGGCAGGAGCGGCCCATACTGCGGCACAAGGTGCGGGGCGAGGGCTGGCACGACATCACGTGGGAGGGGCTTGAGGGCCGCGTGCAGGCGCTGGCGGGCTACCTGCACCAGCAGGGCGTGCGGAAGGGCGACCGCGTGGCCCTCCTTTCGGAGAACCGGCCGGAGTGGGCTGTCAGTGACCTGGGCACCCAGCTCATCGGGGCGGCAAATGTCTCGATCTACACGTCCCTGCCGCCCACCAAGGTGGCCTACATCCTCCGCGATTCCGAGGCCAAGGTGTGCATCGTGTCCGTCCCCGTCCAGCGCAAGAAAGTGGAGGAGATTGCGGACGAGTGCCCGGCACTTGAGGAGATCATCGTGATGAGCGAAACGGCAAACGACCCGCCCGTCCCCATGACGCACTGGGACGACGCCCTGGCGGCCGGACAAGACTACTGGGCCGACCACGAGGAGGAGCTCGTCGATCTTGCCGAGGGCATTGCACCGGAGGACACGAGTGCGCTCATCTACACGAGCGGCACCACCGGCGAGCCGAAAGGCGTCGTGCTCACGAACCGCAACTTTTGCTCGAACGTGAAGGCGGCCCACCAGCGGGTGCCGTTCGGGGAAGACGACCACCATCTTTCGTTCCTGCCCCTCTCCCACGCGTTCGAGCGCACGGCGGGCCACCTGGCCGTGTTTGCCGCCGGGGCCACCATCAGCTACGCGGAGAGTATCGAGGCGGTGAGTCAGAACCTGCGGGAGGTGCAGCCGACCCTCATGATCTCCGTGCCGCGCATGTTCGAGAAGGTGTACAACCGCGTTACGAAGCAGGCCGACGAGGGGGGCGTCGTCAAACAGAAGATCTTTGAGTGGGCCGTGCGGGTGGGCGAGCGGTACGCCGATGCCCAGCAGACTGATGGCCCCGGGCTGCTGTTGAGGGCGCAAAAGGCGGTGGCCCACCGGTTCGTCTTCTCGAAGCTCCACGAGAGGCTCGGGGGCAACCTCCGGTTTGCCGTATCGGGGGGCGCGGCACTCCCCGAAGAGATTGGCACCTTCTTCCAGGCGGCCGGGGTGACCATCATCGAGGGCTACGGCCTCACGGAGACGGCCCCGGTCCTCACGGTGAACCCGATGGACGCCCCCCGCTACGGCACTGTCGGTCACATTCTGCCCGGGGTCACCGTTGCTATTCAGCCGCTGGACGGCGACGAACTGGCCGGGACCGTCAGTGGGAGCGACTACCCCACGTCCATCTCGACGCCGGAGGGGGAGATTCTGGTGAAGGGACCAAACGTGATGCGCGAATACTGGAATCGGCCGGAGGAGACCCGGGCCGCGTTCGATACGGACGGCTGGTACCACACCGGCGACGTGGGCCGCTTCGACGACGGCTACCTCAAGATCACGGACCGCATCAAGCACATGGTCGTCACGGAGGGCGGGAAGAACGTGTATCCCGGTCCCATCGAGGAGTCGTTCAAGACCGAGGGATGGATCGATCAGATCGTTGTGATCGGGGAGGGCCGTCCCTTCCTCGCAGCTCTGGTGGTGCCCGACTTCGGGTCGCTCCGGATGCGGGTTCGGGACGAAGACATCGACGAGTCGGCCTACGACGACGCCGAGCTTCTTGAGCTCGACGAGGTACGGGCCCTCTTCCAAAACGCGTTTACAGCGTACAACCGAGAGGCAGCGGCGCACGAAAAAATTCGCAACTTCCGTCTGCTCGGTGAGCCGTTCACCGTGGAGGAGGGCACCCTCACCCCCACCCTCAAGCTGCGTCGGAGCGTCATCGAGGAGCAATACGCCGATCGCATCGACGCTATGTACGAAGAGTTCGGGCAGTGACGAGGGGCAGTGACGAGGG